>NZ_JBHWIO010000192.1:0-1027 GCF_042732075.1 Kitasatospora sp. NPDC059812 | reverse complement strand
GGGGACCCTGTGGGAGAGTAGGACGCCGCCGAACAATCATTCACAGAGAACCCCCATCCGGGAAACCGGATGGGGGTTCTCTGCATTTCCGGGGCACACGACGGCCATCACCGTGCCCCGCGCCGGCCTGTCAGATGGTGTCCTTGACCTTGATCTGGCCGCTGTCGATGACGAAGTTCTGGTTGCCGAAGCCGGGGCTCTGACACTGCCAGATCTTGACCCGGTCACCGTTGTTGCGGGAACCGCCCACGTCCAGGCACATCTCTCGGCCGGTTCCGATGGTGTCCTTGACCTTGATCTGGCCGCTGTCGATGACGAAGTTCTGGTTGCCGAAGCCGGGGCTCTGGCACTGCCAGATCTTGACGTGGTCGCCGTTGTTGCGGGAACCGCCCACGTCCAGGCACATGGTGTTGGTGGCCACGCGGGGCGCGGCGACGGCAGCCGTGGGCGCCGTCAGGGCGATCAGGCCGGCGGCGGCCAGGGCAGCGAGCGCGGTGGTGGAACGGGACATGATGTACCTCCGCAGGTGCGCCGACGGGTGTCGGCTCTCGGTGGGGTGGTCGGACCTGGGCAGGCCTGCCGGAAGGTGTAGCCGGCAGGTCCTGCCTGGTATGGGCAAGGTTCGCAGCGGTCAGTTGCGACACGCCCGGGTACGAACCACAGTCATTCCATAGGGCGACATATGGTTTGAAACCCGGTCACCACTTGGGCAGAGACCGGAGCGCGGCGGCTGAGCGATCCTTTATGGGTGCCGTGGCTGCGACGGCCGTAACGGAACGTCAGGCCTTCGGCCTGCTCGGTGAAGGTCCAGCGCGGGCGCGCAGGGGTCGAAGCCAGGGCGCGGCGGGGGTGGTGTGCGCCGTGCCGGGGCGTGGCTACGCCGCTTCGGGCCGGTGAGCCGCCCCAGGCGTCGGTGCGGGTGTTCACCAGTGGGAGAGGAACCGGGAGAGCAGGTAGCCGTGGGCGGCGTGGATCCCCACGCCGTCGAAGCCGGCCTGAGCAGCGCGGCGCCCGGCCCTTGGTGGGC
>NZ_JBHWIO010000191.1:0-1030 GCF_042732075.1 Kitasatospora sp. NPDC059812 | reverse complement strand
CTGAGGACAAGCCCTCGGCCTATTAGTACCGGTCAACTCCACCCCTCACAGGGCTTCCATATCCGGCCTATCAACCCAGTCGTCTACTGGGAGCCTTACCCTCTCAAGGAGGTGGGAGTGCTCATCTCGAAGCAGGCTTCCCGCTTAGATGCTTTCAGCGGTTATCCCTCCCGAACGTAGCCAACCAGCCATGCCCTTGGCAGGACAACTGGCACACCAGAGGTTCGTCCGTCCCGGTCCTCTCGTACTAGGGACAGCCCTTCTCAACACTCCTACGCGCACAGCGGATAGGGACCGAACTGTCTCACGACGTTCTAAACCCAGCTCGCGTACCGCTTTAATGGGCGAACAGCCCAACCCTTGGGACCTACTCCAGCCCCAGGATGCGACGAGCCGACATCGAGGTGCCAAACCATCCCGTCGATATGGACTCTTGGGGAAGATCAGCCTGTTATCCCCGGGGTACCTTTTATCCGTTGAGCGACGGCGCTTCCACAAGCCACCGCCGGATCACTAGTCCCTACTTTCGTACCTGCTCGACCCGTCAGTCTCACAGTCAAGCTCCCTTGTGCACTTACACTCAACACCTGATTGCCAACCAGGCTGAGGGAACCTTTGGGCGCCTCCGTTACTCTTTAGGAGGCAACCGCCCCAGTTAAACTACCCACCAGACACTGTCCCTGATCCGGATCACGGACCCAGGTTAGACATCCAGCACGACCAGAGTGGTATTTCAACGACGACTCCACAACAACTGGCGTTGCTGCTTCAAAGTCTCCCACCTATCCTACACAAGCCGAACCGAACACCAATATCAAGCTATAGTAAAGGTCCCGGGGTCTTTCCGTCCTGCTGCGCGAAACGAGCATCTTTACTCGTAATGCAATTTCACCGGGCCTATGGTTGAGACAGTCGAGAAGTCGTTACGCCATTCGTGCAGGTCGGAACTTACCCGACAAGGAATTTCGCTACCTTAGGATGGTTATAGTTACCACCGCCGTTTACTGGCGCTTAAGTTCTCAGCTTCGCC
>NZ_JBHWIO010000190.1:0-1137 GCF_042732075.1 Kitasatospora sp. NPDC059812 | reverse complement strand
CAGCAATGGGCTATGGTCATGAATCAACTATTAGTTCATGACCACCTAAAGGAACGTGTGAAGAAATATCTAGAATAACTTACACACTTTTCTTGACAAGCCCCTTACCGGGAGTGTAATATTAACTGTGTAAGTAAGGAATGCGTACGGTTCCTTACTCACACAGTTTTTTATTTGATAGAATAATAAGTATAAAGCTAAAGGAGTGGTTTCAGTGGGGAAATTGAAAAGAGATCCGAACTCCGTAGAATTAGCTAACAAGATTATCGAACAGTATCAGCCTAAATCAGTAGAAGATATGCAAGAAGCATTAAAAGACATATTTGGTCCCATGTTTGAGTCAATGCTAAAAGGTGAAATGAATCACCATTTGGGCTATGAATCCAATGACAAGGGAGAAAAAGAAACAAGAAATAGAAGAAATGGATATGGCAAAAAGATCGTGAAAACAACAGCAGGAGAAGTTGAAATTGCAGTCCCCCGTGATCGTGATGGTTCATTTGAACCGCAGTTGATTCCAAAGCGTAAAAGAGATGTATCCTCTATAGAGGATAAGGTCATTTCGATGTATGCCAGAGGAATGTCACAACGAGACATTTCTTCCACGATAGAAGACATCTATGGCTTTTCTGTATCTCATGAAATGGTATCCGACATTACGGATACTGTACTTCCTAATTTAGAAGAGTGGCAAAATCGTCCCTTAAGTAACTGTTACCCTTTTGTGTTTGTCGATTGTCTTTACACAACCATTCGTAATGACTATGAAACGAAGAAGTATGCCGTTTACACAATACTAGGATATACCATAGAAGGTAAAAAGGACATTCTAGGTTTGTGGTTGAATGAAACGGAAAGTAAACATAAATGGATGCAAATTTTTGATGAAATCAAATCTCGTGGTGTAGAAGATATCTTCTTTCTCTCAATGGATGGCGTTAGTGGTCTGGAAGAAGGAGCACGTGCGATTTTTCCTGATGTGACCGTACAGAGATGTATTGTTCATTTAATTCGAAATTCGATTAAGTATATACCAAGTAAAGACTACAAGCCTTTTACTGCTGCCTTAAAGAAAGTGTATGGAGCTCCAATCCTTAAGGCTAGTCACAGTGCATTTGAATCTTTTGAAAAGCAGTG
>NZ_JBHWIO010000189.1:0-1175 GCF_042732075.1 Kitasatospora sp. NPDC059812 | reverse complement strand
TCATGACGAGAGTCACTTGAGACACAAAAAATGATCGACCCCACCAAACACAAAAAGTGTTGGAAATTTTGGAAGGGCATTGTATTGCCCGTTTTCACCGCTCTAATTCATTGTCCTTGTATTTATTGGATTCTCTAGGCATTCCAGCCGTACGGAAAAACGATGCCGCTAACTTCCGCATCTTTGGCAATTTTTCTTTAGCCCACTGAACCATTTTGTCTTTCCATTGTTCCAGTACGGCAACTCTCTCTTTTAGTGTCTTATTTTCCTTTTTTAACGCCTTGTTTTCTCCAGCCACTTTTTCAAGCGTTTGATTCTGCTTCTTGGCGAAACTCAAAACCTCAGCATACTGCCCGTTTCTCTTATCAAGTTCCTGTTTTAGTTTTAAGCTCTCCGCAGCTTCGCTATTTCTTTGAATGATCAAAACTTTATTTTCAGCTGACAGTTCCTCGTTTTCCGTTCGTAAAGTCGTCAGTTCCTCTTTCACTTCCTGCCGCAGATCCTGACGCTGCTCTTCCGTAAATTCCTTTGCAAGCTTGCGCCGCATCTCCTTTTTGGACGCTTCAACTTCCGAATGGATCCTACTCTGCAGTTCCTGAAGCCGTTGGTCTTTTTCATCCGCCCGATCTGCTTCCTGCCGGGCGATAGACTGCCAGCGCTCCTTTTCCTTCGTTTCCGACTTCAATTGCCCCGCCAACTCGGCTGCTGTTTTAGTTTTCTGCTCCGCATAGGCGTACAAAGCATGAAGTTCCCGCTCCGGCACAATGACTTTATCCTTTTTGAGCCACGCTTTTTCATGTTCAATAGTCGGCATTTTCAACTCTTCAGCCTTAACTGTCAGCGATTCTTTTTTCACTTCTATAACTGCTTGAACAGCTTTGTTTTGCTTTTCCAGTTCCTCTCTCTGCTTTTCCTTTAAAGCAATTTCAGCATTAAGCCGCTCAAGCTCCGCTTTCCGCTGATTTATTTTATACTGGTGAACATTCTCATGCTTCTTTTCGCTTGGTTCGCCGCGTACCAGGTCAAAACCGTTTTCAACCATGTGCCGATGAAAATCATCTTGAATGGCTTTCATCTTCAATTTGCCATTAAAAAAATCTTTCGCAGAGAGTCGACCGTCCTCCGTGATCGGTACAATACCAACATGCATATGAGGAGTCGCTTCATCCATATGG
>NZ_JBHWIO010000188.1:0-1438 GCF_042732075.1 Kitasatospora sp. NPDC059812 | reverse complement strand
CAATGCCAGTGACTTTGGTGTGTCTGTCTCGTTGGTTGTGGTGTGGCGAGGGTGGGGCAGGTCAAGTCGTGTGCGGGTGAGCGGTTGTCGGATCGGATCGCGATCGGGGTGCTGACGCAGGTGTTTCCGCCGGGTCTGGTCGATGAGGTGATCGCTGAGACCGGGCGGGCCGAGCAGCGCAGTCGGTTGTTGCCGGCGCGGGTGGTCGTGTACTTCGTGCTGGCGATGTGCCTGTTCTTCGGGCAGGGCTACGAGGAGGTCGCGCGGCTGCTGGGTGAGGGACTGGGAGAGGGGCGGCGGTCGTGGCGGGTGCCGACGACCGCCGCGATCGGCCGGGCCCGGCGGCGGCTGGGGCCGGAGCCGTTGCGTCTGCTGTTCGCCCGGGTGTGCCGTCCGATGGCCGTGCCCGGGACCGCGGGTGCGTGGTATCGGCGTTGGCGTGTGGTGGCAGTGGACGGCACCACGCTGGACCTGGCGGACACCGAGGCCAACGACGCCTTCTTCGGCCGCCATGCCTCGGGACGCGGGGCGGCCGCGTTCCCGCAGGCCCGGGTCGTGGGGCTGGCCGAGTGCGGCACCCACGCGATGTTCGCCGCCGAGGTGGGCCCGCTGTCGGCCGGCGAGCAGACGCTCTCCCGGCGGCTGTTCGGCCATCTGCGCGCGGGGATGCTGCTGCTGGCGGACCGGGGCTTCTACGGCGTCGAGCTGTGGCAGCAGGCCCGGGCTACCGGCGCGGACCTCCTGTGGCGGGTACGCAAGAACGCCGGCCTGCCCGTCGTGCGGACGCTGTCGGACGGCTCCTACCTCAGCGAGGTCTTCGCCGGACACGACCGCAGGAACCGTCGCGACCCGGTGACCGTCCGCGTCGTCGAGTACACCCTCGCCTCCACCGGCGACGCCACCGTCTACCGCCTGATCACCACCCTCCTCGACCCCGAGGAGGCACCGGCCGCCGAACTGGCCGCTCTCTACGCCCAGCGCTGGGAGATCGAGACCACGCTGGACGAGATCAAGACCCACCAGCGCGGCCCCAGGCTCGTCCTGCGCTCGAAGTACCCGTGGGGTGTCGAGCAGGAGGTCTACGGCCTCCTGCTCGTCCACCACGCCATCCGGCAGCTGATGCACCAGGCCGCCCTCAACGACGGCCTGGACGTCGACCGGCTCTCGTTCACCCGCAGCCTGCGCGTCGTACGCCGCCAGGTCCCCGCCCAGGCGGCGTTTTCCCCCCGGCAGACTCGCCCGCGCACTGACCCGCACCCTGACTGAGATCGCCGAACGCCTGCTACCCCCACGACGTCAGCGGACCTGCCCCCGCGTCATCAAACGCAAGATGTCCAACTGGCCCCTCAAACGCGCCCAACACCACAACTGGCCACCACCACAACCGGCAACAGTCACCGTCACCCAGCACGACACAACCTAAAGTCACTGGCATTGG
>NZ_JBHWIO010000187.1:0-1492 GCF_042732075.1 Kitasatospora sp. NPDC059812 | reverse complement strand
ATTATATTTTGCGAATTCTTGAAAAGTCAAGGTACTAGCTGGATTTTTCAAGGATTCATTTTTATTTTACCTAAATCACTTGAAAAAATTCACATGATTTTTGTTTTGCCATGAACAATTACATAATTAAGTAAAGCAGACCCTTAAAGGTCTGCTTTACTATTTGACTAGCTTGGAAACGTTTGGTAGAAAGCAACAATGCCGATCACGCTTAACACAACTAGGATTCCTAGAATGCTCCACAATGTTACTTTTACACGCTTAGACATACCATGACCTCACTTTTTAGGCTCAATCAACGGTGAATTTCTTGTAAGTGCGTTTTCCATTTTTATCGCCGACGGCTTTGATAAATACGTTACCTAGAGTGATACCGATGTCTTTGATTGGCCCGATTTGATAATAGAAACTTCCTGAAACTGCTGCTTTGTTATCGCCTGTAACCCAAGCGTTCTTGCCGCCTGTATTTAAGCCTGTTCTTACTACTGGATTCAAGTTGCGGACTACTCTTGCATTTGAAGAGTTGATCTTTTTCACTTTTCCACCAGATACATTGTAGTTAACGGAAACTTTGTAAGTAGTCTGGGGTACTCCGAAAAACTTAACTGAGTTCTCGTAAGAAACGCCTTTGTCCCCCATAGCATTGATTGGGTCATCAACTACAACTTCGTTTTCTTCTATGTTGATAGGATCGATCTTTGTAAAGCTTTCCACAAATTTTTCCTGATCTTCTTTTGATAAGGCTTTAAAATCTTCAAGGATTTTTCCAGCTTCCATAACAGCTGACGATATGTACTCTGGAGATACACCGGCTGCTTTAGCTGCATCTGAATCGTAATTTGCGAGGTACTTTTCATAATCTTGGGGCGTATATTGACTCTTTACTTCTTCAGCAGAAGCTTCGCCTGAAGGCAATACTAATCCAAGTGTAACAAAACTGATAATCATAAACAGAATCCATTTCCTCATTTTCACACTCTCCCTTGTATGATTTTGGTACCGAATTCACGTTAACATAGCTTGTATCTGAATATGAATAAAATAACAATATTTCAAATAAATTGAATAAAAATTCCTATGAGGTTGAACTTTTGATTGCGGGCATTTTTGCGGTCTTTATAGTGTGCGAAATACAGATATATCAATGTCTTAATATCATTTTGATTGGGAAGATGGTTTTAAAAATAGAGAAAGTAGCTGCGTGTTGCCGCAGCATACTTTCTTTGATTGAAAATTTGACACATAGAACAATTTGTTCATGTGTCAAATGCTGTGGAAGCAGCAAGGGTTTTTCTGATTTTCTGCCGATCTCTCATCGGCGGAAAAATCGGGTCGGCGGACAGCCGACAAGTGGCACGAACTTTCGATGCGATAGCGAGAATGAGAGAGCCACCAGCACCGCAGGTCGCACGTCCAAATTTGCCATGGGCATAATTTGGTGTAGTGCGTTACACCAAAGATAAACTTTGTGTTACCATAACCCCTATACAGT
>NZ_JBHWIO010000185.1:0-1564 GCF_042732075.1 Kitasatospora sp. NPDC059812 | reverse complement strand
CCAATGCCGCGTAGTTAAGGGGTGGTTGGGCTGGTCAAGACCACGTCCGGGTGATGTTCCAGCCGGTCGGGAACGGCCCATTCGGGAGCGAGGATGTAGGTCGCGGGGGCCACCTTGCGCAGGATTCCCTCCCTTTCCCAGCGGATGAGCTCACCGGTCAGGCTCCGATGGTGGGGAAGGCCTAGTTCCTTGGCGATCTCGGTGGCGTGCCGGGCTCGGCCGGGGTCAACGCGCATGAGCTGGAGCGTACGATCCCGTCGCCCCTCGGGGGCGAGTTCGGCGCTTTGGTGGACGGTGACCGTGATCCCGGTCATGCGGGCGGTGGCCCGGAGCTGGCTCTGGTCGGGCGGGTTCGCGTAGCGGGAGACGGGGCACTTGACGCGGCGCGGTGCGACGCGCGGCCGACGCCCGGGCAGCAGGTTCTCCAGGACCGCCTGGCCGATTCGGCCGGTCCGGAGGGGTCGGGTGGGGTCGGACAGGATGCCATCGGCGGCGACGACCTGGTCTCTGGCGGCTTCGAGGGCGGCGGTGAACGCGGCCCGGTCGGGGTCGGTGCCGGGCACGGACTCCGAGGCTTCGGCCATGGCCCGGCGAAGAGCCTGATAGAGAACCAGCTGGGCCCAGACCTCCTGCTGCACCCCGAGGGGGTCGTGCGAGCGCAGGACAAGCCCTCCGGCCAGAGAGTGCCGCAGGGCGTAGAACGCTGATTCGATCTCCCATCGCTCGCGGTAGAGGGTGACGAGCTCGGCTGCGGGGTAGCGGTGGTGGTCGAGCAGCGTTGTGGCCAGGCGGTAGTGGCCGGTGATGCGGACGCCCCCGTGGATTGTCGCTGTGACCTGGGCGTCGATGACGCGCAGGCGCACCCCACGGATCCGCGTCAGGTAGGAACCGTCGGACAGGTGGGCCCACTTGGCGGGGGTACGGCGGTTGTCGAGGCGGACCAGGAGCTGGGCTCCGGTGGCCGCGCAGCGGGCCAGGAACTCGTCGGAGTCGAAGCCTCGGTCGTTCAGCAGCAGCATGCTGTCGTTCAGTAGCGGCAGCAGCTGCTCGGCGTAGACGGTCTCTCCTGGGGCTACCGGGCCGAAAACTGCTCCGAGCAGGGCGCGTGTCCCGGTCTCGCACAGGGCCATGAGTTTCAGCATGGGGTAGCCCTCCTGTCCGTAGCGGTGCTTGATCTTGCCGAGCCAGTCGCAGACGCGGGGCCGGTCGGGGGCCTTGGCAGAACTGCAGCCGTCGAAGGCCACGGTTCGCCAGCTCCGGTAGCACACGCCGGGCGTTGTCGGCTGGGCGACCGGCCCGGCGAGGCTGTCGAACAAGAGCTTCAGTGGGGTCGGTCCCAGTCGGCGGCGCAGGTCACGCAGGGCCTTCTCCGAGGGACGAAGGAGGTTCAGCTGCCGCAGGCCGGCGGTGAGTTTGTCCCACACCCGCAGGTAGCCCAGGCTCGGGAAGAGTGCCAGGGCCAGAACGAAGTACACGCCGACCCGCGAGGGCAGTATCCGTAGCCTGGCCTGCGTGGTGCCCGTCCGCGCCAAGACGTCGTCGACGAGTTCGAAGGGAATCTGCC
>NZ_JBHWIO010000184.1:0-1678 GCF_042732075.1 Kitasatospora sp. NPDC059812 | reverse complement strand
CTCCGCGCGGGGGGGGCTCTTTTTTTCCCCGGGGGGGCGGGGGGGATTTGGGGAGGGGGGGCGGTGGGCCCCCGCGGGGGTGCGCGGCGCGGGGGGGGCGGCGCGGGCGCCCGCGCCCGCCGGCCCGCCCCCCCCCCGTCGCGAGGTGCATGGGGTGCGTGGGGTGCGCGGGGTCAGCGCCTGGTGCCGCAGCCCGGGCAGAACGCCGCGCCCTCCGGGATGTCCTGGTGGCACTGGCCGCACTGGGTCGGCTGGGCGAGCCGGTGGCCGCAGCCCGGGCAGAACGGCGTGCCGTGCGTCTCCGCCGAGCACTGCGGGCAGACGAGCTGGCGCGGCGTCCGCACGTCGAACTCGGCGCCGGACTGTTGGCCCTGCTGGTAGGAGCGGTCGGACACCATGTCGTTGAGGCCGCGCCGCTGCGCCGCCATCGCCTCGGCCGCGGTGTCCGGGGCGCAGGTGTGGCACAGGCCCTGGCCCGGGTCGAAGCAGCGGCCGCAGACGTAGTGGGTGCAGCGGGCGCAGCGGTTGAAGTGCACCTGGGCGTTGGTGATCGCGCGCTGGAAGGCGGCGTCGCGCGCGTTGCCCCAGGTGTGGCCGGCCAGGCCGTCGGCGGCGTTGCTGATGGTGTTGGCGTTGCCGCCGATGAGGTTCCAGGCGGCGCTGACGCCCTTGCCGATCCAGCCCGCCACCTGGCCGGTGGTGAACGCCTCGAACGACGAGCGCCAGGTGTCGGAGCAGCGGTAGCAGGAGAACTCGAACTGGAAGCCCGCGCCGGTGCCGTGCTGCTCGCACAGGTCGCGGTAGTTGCTGCTGAAGTAGATCTCGGAACTCACGTCGTCCCCGGTCGATGAAGTGGCATGTCGGCGGCCCCGGGCCCCCCAAGGTGCCGGCACGGATGGGGCGGGTCACGGGGGCGCTGCACAGAATCGCACATGCCGTCATATTTTGTGAATCTCTTATGGACAACGCCTCTATGGACAACGCCTCGTGATCGCCGCACCGAGGGACGTCCGAACCCACCGGACCGGTTCCGATCAGGCTGGTACCGGTTCCGATCGGAACCGGCCGACGCCTCCTCAGAGCCCGGCGACCGGCAGCAGCAGGACCCGCGCCGGGTCGAACCGCTCCCAGCCGGCCGGCCGGCCGCTGCGGCTCACCCGCAACCGGCACCACCGCTGCCCGGCCGAGTCCTGCCACCAGCCGCTGATCCGCCCGGACGCCCAGGTGCCGCCGCCGAGGTCCACCTCGACCGGCTGGTACACCCACTGGACGTCCGGGTCCGCCGGCTCCCCGGCGGCCACAGGACTGCGCCGACTCTCCACCACGGTTCCGCCTCCCGACCCGGCCCCGACGCGCGGCCTCCCCGGTCGGGCGGCCACGCGACCAGGCGTGCAGCTCACCCCGGAAACTCTACAGGCGTGTAGAGAATCGCGGGAGGAGTTCCGCCGAAGCCCTCACCCGGCTCAGCGGCGACCCCGGCGCGCGCCGCGGCGGCGGCGCCACAGGGCGAACGGCACGACGGCGGCCAGCCCGAGCGCGTCCGGCGCCGACGGCGCCTCCACCGGCGCCGCCGCCCCCCCCGCCCCGCCGGGCCGCCCCATGCCGCACGGGTGCCGGTCGGGGCGGGGGGGCCCATACCGGTAGCGGCCCGCCGCGGAGAAAGCCCCGCCCCTACACG
>NZ_JBHWIO010000183.1:0-1865 GCF_042732075.1 Kitasatospora sp. NPDC059812 | reverse complement strand
CCCCGCTGCCCCTGTGCCCCGCCCCCCTAATTTTTCCACCCCCCCAATTTTTGTCCCCCGGTCTGCCCGCCGGGCCCGTGCACAGGAAGTCGGACCCGCCGACTTCCTGTGCACGGTGGCATGGCGGCGCTTCTGCCCCCACCAGGGAAACATGTAGACCGACCGGCATATTTCTCCGCCCTCAGGACTCCGTTCGCAGGCCTCGTCGCGCGGCAAGGCCGGGGGCGAGCCGCCCCGCACAGGAAGTCGGGCAGGCCGACTTCCTGTGCGCACCGCAGGCGCGATCGAATCTGTAGACCGGTCGGTATATTCACTCCAGGCCGACGGCGCGAGCCCGCGGGCAAGGCTGTACGGCGCACGTGTCGCGGTTCCGCAGGGCGGGGTTCAGCGCAGCAGGTGCTCCAGCTGGTCGAGGGCGGTGGGCAGGTCGCGGGGGCGCAGGGCGCCCGGAGGGCGGCGGGGGCCGGTCCAGCCGGGGCCGGCGGTCAGGACGACGGGGCGGGTGCGGGCACCGTGGGGGCCCCAGGCGGTCTCGGCGACACGGCGGGCCAGGGCCCGGTCGGCGGTGCGGGCGACCTGGGACCACAGCAGGACGGCGGGCGGGCCGGTGCGGCGGACCGCTTCCAACAGGGCTTCGGCCGGCAGGGCCGGACCGAACATCCGAAACGGCAGGCCCCGTTCGGCCAGCCCCGCGGCCAGCGCCTCCAGCGGCAGGGCATGCAGTTCGGCGGGCATGCCCGCGAGCAGGACGGCCGGACCCTGCGGCGGCTCGGCCCGGTCGGCGGCGCGGCGCAGAGCGGCGGCGACGTGCCAGGACAGCAGGTGCTCGACCTCGACATAGCGCTCGCCCTCGGCGGCCCACTTGCGGCCGGCGGCGCGCAGGGCGGGCATCATCACCTCGGTCCAGGCGGCGACCGGGCCGAGGGTGTCGACGCTGTGTCGCAGGATCCGGGCGAGCTCGGGGGCGTCGAGGCGAACGGCCGCGCGGGCCAACCCCCGGCATTCGGGGCGGACGGTGCCGACGGGCAGGGTGTTCCCGCCGCCGCGGGCCGGCCCGCCGGCAAGCGACCCCGGCACCTCGCGAGCCTCGGACGGCCCTGGGGCCTCGGCGGCGAGGGCGAGGCGGGCGGCCTCGGCCGGGGTGACGCCGCGAGCGGTCAGGCGGCACATCTCCGCCAGGACGGCGACGTCCCGCGGACTCCACTGGCGGTGGCGCCCGGGGTCGCGCCGGGCGGGGCCGATGCCGTAGCGGCGTTCCCAGGAGCGGACGGTGGTCGGGGAGACGCCGAGCATGCGGGCGAGGGCACCGGTGGTCAGGCTGGCCTGGGTCGGCGGCCGACCGGCGGAGGCAGACACGGGGACGGGAACCGGGACGGGCACATGCGTGAGCCTATGCGGGGCGGGCCGGGGCAGCGGGCGTCGCGGATGCGGGGCGGCGCAGCAGGGCTCGCTCCGCGGAAGCCATCGGTGTGCGCAGGAAGTCGGACCCGTCGACTTCCTGTGCGCGCCCCCCGCGCGGGGGCCCGGGGGGTATGTGTGTGGGTCTAAAACTATTACAGTCCCGGGGGGGGGCGGGGGGGGGGGGGGGGGGGGCGGGGCGGGCGCGCGCCCCGGGGCCGGGGGGGGGGGGGCCGCGGCGCCGCCCCCCCCCCGCCCCCCCCCCCCCCCCCCCACCGCAGCTGCCGAGCTGGAGGGAATATGTAGGTCGGTCTACAGATTTGTCCCCGGCGCGCCGAGAACCCCGGCAGGGCAGGCCCAGGCGCAGAACCATGCCGCCGGCGCGGGGCGGCGGGGGGGGGCCGCGGCGAGCGGTGGGGGCCCCCCCCCCCGGGGCGCGGGGGGGAGGTTGTTGGGGGGTGTGATAG
>NZ_JBHWIO010000182.1:0-1877 GCF_042732075.1 Kitasatospora sp. NPDC059812 | reverse complement strand
AGGCGCCCCCCCCGGCGCGACCGGCGCGCCGCGACGGCGGCCCGCCCCCGCGAGGCGCCGGCCGCCCGCCCCCGGGGGGCGGGGGGGGCGGGCGTCGACGCCGTCGTGGCCGTCGGCGGCGACGGCATGGTCAACCTCGCGCTCCAGGCCGTCGCCGGCACCGCCGTCCCGCTCGGCGTGATACCCGCCGGCACCGGCAACGACCACGCCCGTGCCTACGGACTCCCGCTCGCCACCCCCGAAGCCGCCGCCGACGTCGTCGCCGCCGGACGCACCAGGACCGTCGACCTCGGCCTGGTCACCGCCGCCGACGGCACCACCCGCTGGTACGGCTCCGTCCTCGCCACCGGCTTCGACTCGCTGGTCAGCGACCGTGCCAACCGCCTGCGCTGGCCCCGCGGCCGGATGCGCTACAACCTGGCCATCCTCGCCGAGTTCGCCAACCTGCGCCCGCTGCCCTTCCGCATCACCCTCGCCGACGGCACCGTCATCGAACGCGACCTCACCCTGGCCGCCGTCGGCAACACCCGCAGCTACGGCGGCGGCATGCTCATCTGCCCCGACGCCCTCCCGGACGACGGCCTCCTCGACCTCACCCTCGTCGCCGCCATGCCCCGGCTGCGCATCGCCCGCTTCTTCCCCACCCTCTTCAAGGGCACCCACACCACCCACCCCGAAGTCACCACCCACCGCACCGCATCCCTGCGGATCGACTCCCCCGCCATCACCGCCTACGCCGACGGCGAGTTCATCGCGGCCCTCCCCGTCGACGTGAGCGCCGCCCCCGGCGCCCTCCACCTCCTGGTGCCGTGACCCACCCGTCTCCCCGTCGGAGCCGCGAGCCTCACCCGGTCAGGCGGCGGCGCCAGAGGAGCGGGCGGATCTCTATCGCATGGGAGGGGTCGGCGTTCCAGCGGGCGGGCAGGCCGGCCTCGGTGAGCGCGGCGGCCACCTCGTGACCGATGGCGGTGGTGGTCAGCGGGGAGGCGTCGAAGCCGCCGTAGCGGAGGGCGAGGCCGTGGCCGGCGGCGGCGGAGTCGGTGGACTGGGTATGGAAGTAGACGTAGCCGCGGGCGTCCGGCGCCCCGGCGGCGGCGATCTCGGCGTCGCCGCAGGAACCGCAGCAGCTGAAGTGCTCCCGGGCGGTGATGCCGGCCTCCTCCAGGGCGGCGAAAGCCCGGGTGAGGCGTTCCGGGTCGGTCTCGCCGATCCAGCCGGTCTGCTCGCCGACGCGCTCCAGCCAGAGCCGGTCGGCCAGTTGCTCGGCCTGGTCGCGGGAGGGCGGGCGGTGGTCGCCGGAGGCCAGGTGGTCCTCGGCGAGTTCGGCGAGCTCGGCGCGGGTGGTGTAGCCGCCGGCCAGGGTGAGGCGCAGCCGGTCGTGCAACTGCCGCAGGTCGTCGGCGGGCAGGTCGAGCGGCGGGGCGGGCTCGGGCTGCGGGCCCAGGTCGAGCGGCTGCCAGTCCAGGCCGTCGCCCCAGCCCGGCTCGTGCCGCGCCCAGCCCGTCATCGCGGCGATGACCGCCTCGGGACCGTCGGTGCGCACCTCGAAGTGCCGGGCGGCGGAGCCGTCGCGGTGTTCGAGCGTGTACTCGCCGCCTTCGGCGTGCCACACCTGGATGAAGACGTCCGGCAGGTCCGGTATCCGCTGGGCGACCAGGAAGCGGTCGCCCTTCGCGCCGATCCGCCGCACCAGCCGCGCCAACTCGGCCGCCTCCACCCGGAGGTGGCGCGTCCCGTCGTTCTCCTGCACCCCGATCGCCAGCATGTGGATCACCCAACCACACGCCACTGACACTGATAGTTCTAACCGGGTCCCTGGTGGTCGTGGCTCTGCCACTGACTGACGCCCTGCTGGGCTGTCCTCCGGTTGTTCTGTC
>NZ_JBHWIO010000181.1:0-1952 GCF_042732075.1 Kitasatospora sp. NPDC059812 | reverse complement strand
TTCACAGAGAGTGCCCATTTATACACACCCCCTAAATCGTGGTGTGACAATGGGTTCTCGCCGGCTCGAAATCGGTTTGTCATTCTGACAAATAACCCTTCGGGAAATAAAAAAAACGGCTCCATAAAGAGGAACCGTTTTGCTTCAAAAATCACGTTTTGTGTTATACTGGAGAAACGAAATTGTGTTTTCAAAATTGTCATTTTCGACATGATAACTTTTCTCGTAGTGTGGTTTTGCCGAACCCACTACTTTTTTTATGTCTCCGAACTTCATTTCTTCCCGTTCCGGCTTAACAATCCCTTTTGATTTTCGATACATATTCATTCCGGAAGGATACATGTGCAGCCGTCCGCCTTTTAAAAATTTCTTTTCCCGACCTTCTACGATCTTTGTTTGCACCTCACAGCCCTCTGAAGCCACTTTTAAGGCTGTTTCCCTGTCTTGGACATCTTCTAGGTCTATATCAGTCAAATAAGCGCTCAAATAGGCTCCTATGTTGTCTATATCCTTTAATGACTTGATTGTTACAAATCCTAAACCCCATAGACTCCTTAATTCAGCATTTTTAATATAAATCTTATCCAAATCATTAAAGCGCATTAAAACATGACAATGCCAGGCTCCACGTCCTTGTGGCTCTACCACCGATAAATAATCTATCGAACTTTCTTTCTTGTATTTATAACGCAACCTGTCGATAAAATTTTGAAAATCACTATAAAGTTTTTTCGTGTCCGTCATATTTTTCTTGTATGTCAAAGTTATATGTAATTCATTTGGCCGTCCTATAAAATTGTTATTTATCAAATAACGCAGCTTCTTAAAGGTTTGTCTCAAAGAATTATAATTTTCCTGCCGATTTTCCGAATGCTCGAACTCCCGGATCTCCCCAGTAGAGAGGTCTACAAACCTATCCTTGTCCAATTTTTTGATATTATTTTTCCGGTTCATCTTCTCCATATGCTGAACTTCAATGACGTGATTCATAGTGGTCACTTTTACAACATCATTTGGAGCTATGAAAACCGCGTCACCATTGCGTTTATCCATCCATTTCCCCTCAATTTTTCCTGTAATGTTTAATTAAAATCAAGTTAATAATAAAGAACCCCAAATCCGAAGTCAGTTTTTCAACAAAAATTAGCGTCCTTTTCCCAAATAGTCCCTATACAATTCCTTAATAGCAAACTCAATTACAGCATCTTTTGAAACTCTTCCAAATTCATTGTGTTTTGTAAAATGTTCGGCTAATAACTCTAGCTTTTTAAATGTTTCAACAGTAATTCGAGGTCCAATTTGTTTTTTCTCTTCCATCCAAACACACTCCTAACAAGTTGTTAACATAATTCTAACATTGGAAATAATAGAATTCAAGAACAGAAAAAAGAAGCACACTCGGAATGATATTTCGTTTCCTTTTGATTCCGAGCCTCCACCCCTTACAATCCCCAAAGGCAACCGACAAGGGAAAATTCGTCCCTTATCGGCACCTCCGGAAATTGTACAGCAAGGGGTCACTCCCAATAAAAAGACTACGACATATAAAACAGGTTTAGCTTCAGAGAAAAAGAGCATAAGGAAACTCGGTGCCACCCTAAAAAAAAGGGTGTCAAACAGGCTGTGCCTGTTGAGTTTCTATGCTCTTAGAACAGGTGCCGTTTTTGAAGCCAAAGATATAGCATAGATACCCCATAGATATAGCAGGGATATACCAAAATATCTCTAGAGATACGGGTATCTATGCTATATCTCTCTACAAGATTCCTCCACACGCTTGACGGAAATGCTTCAGCATTTTAGCACTCACTCGACAGAGTGTATAAGTGCGCCATTCGGAATTTCAAAGCTTCAAATTTCACAGAGAGTGCCCATTTATACACACCCCCTAAATCGTGGTGTGACAATGGGTTCTCGCCGGCTCGAAATCGGTTTGTCATTCTGACAAATAA
>NZ_JBHWIO010000180.1:0-2014 GCF_042732075.1 Kitasatospora sp. NPDC059812 | reverse complement strand
GGTGGTAGGGAGTGCCCCACGTTAAAAAAAGAAATCCCATCGAATGATAAAAAATATGTTGTAAGATATTTCAAAAAGACCTAGTATTTTTAATAGGTCTTTTTTATTTTTTAAATCACTTAAGGGGAAAACAATGGCGAAGATAAAATTGCATCAATTAACACAAGACTTTTATGACGAACATAGCCATTTAACAGAGATAGCAGATAAAAATTCAAATGGCAATCTTGAAGACAAAGGGCGAGGTTATGGTGTTTTAATGATTGAAATAAAAGGATACCAATTCGCTATCCCTTTACGCTCCAAAATGAAACATAAAGAAAACTTTCCTACAAAGATTTACACGCAACACAATAAGAAATACAGAAAAGGATTAGACTATACAAAAGCAATAATAATTACAGATCCTCGTTTTGTCTCACATAGATCATTCAAAATTCCACAAGATGAATTTTTAAAAATTGTAAATTCAGAAAACCGTATAATCCAGTCTTTTGAAAAATATGTGAATCGTTATGTCCAAGCCTATAATACAGGGGATGAAAATATTTTAAGAAAGTACCAATTTTCAACATTGCAAAATTATCACACAGAATTAGAATGTGTTTCGAACTATTCTGAACAACAAACCTCCTAAATAGAAAAGCAGACCTTTAAGATCTGCTCTTTTTTATTAGATTATGTAAATTTTAATTCCCGGATGCCAGTAAGCCATTACCTCAAACGCTCCATTTGCAACCTCATCATCTTCTTCCTCAATCTTGACCAGATCGCCATCCTCCGCATCACCAAGGTTCAACTCTTTATGTATCTCTTTTAAAATGCCGCCGTACCCGATCAATCTACGGGCAGCCAGCGCATCATCCAAGTAAAGCACCGTGTTCAGATTGTCTTCTGTCACCTTATTGCCGCGCACAACATCCGTATCCTTAACCGGATATTTAGAGATTTCGAGAACAGCTTTTTGCTCCATCATCGCTTCCCGCACTTCGTTTTCAATCTGTTCAGCGTCAATCTTGGCTTTACCTTTCACTCGACGAATATCGACAATTGGAGTGTAATCCAATTTCATCGCCTTTTTCCAAAGGCTCGTCCACTCCGCCTGCTTAATATAATTTTTCCCAAAATAATTTTTCCTTACTGGTATCAACACATGAAAATGCGGATGGTATGTATCTTCTTCATGATTTTTGGTAATCTCTAAAGCTCTGAAAAACCCAAGAACCGAGGTATTTACTTTTTTGTACTGGAACAGTTTCCTAAAGCCTTCCATCATCTCAGAAATTTGTGGGTTCAGCCGTTCTCCCTTTACATTCCGAACCGTCAGCGTGAGAAAAATCCATCCGCAGCCATACTGCCGATTGGCTTCCTCTACGATCAACTTATTGTGATAAGCAATTTTTAACGACCTGCGCCACGCACACATCGGGCATAACCTCACTTTACAAAAATGGGCTTGATACAGTTTTAACTTGCCCGTCTCCGGGTCTCTCTTAAACGAAAGATACTCTGCACAACCAATTAGCTTTTCAGCCTTTTTGCCATAGTAAGGTGCCCCAATCTTACTCTCTAACGCTTCGTAATGCTCCGCCATGAGGTTCGTACGTCTCTTTTTCCCCTTCCAATCCCGCTTTTTACCTGTTGCGGTTTTGTCTTCGAGGATGCTATAATCGTTTTCAGATGAATAAATCAACAAAAAAACTCCTTCTGAGCTAGTTCTCTAGCATTCTATTATTTTGATTCGACACCTTAATAATAGCAGAAGGAGTTTTTACCTGTCAAAAAGCCGTTTAACCCTTGACACACAAGGCGTTGACCTGATTTTGAAAAATGATGTTGTTTCTATATAGTATCAAGATAAGAAAAGACCCGATTTCGGCTTCGCCAAAATCGAAAATGTACGGGTGTATACAGCCGGCTTTTTTAAAAGCTAAAACATGAAGATCAAAACCATTCTTCCCCCGTAGGGGGGAGATTTTTTTTGAAATTTCATCATTTCAGTCTCCATACGACC
>NZ_JBHWIO010000179.1:0-2020 GCF_042732075.1 Kitasatospora sp. NPDC059812 | reverse complement strand
TGGAGGAGGCGGGTCTGCCGGGGGACTTCGCGGAGCTGTTCTCGGTGATCCTGGACGGTCGTAACGCCTCGTTGGGGGACGGGGTGCGGCGGGCGTTGGGGCGTGAGCCGCGGGACTTCGCCGACTTCGCCCGCGAGGCCGCCGCGTCCGGGGTCTGGGACGTGTGAGCCGCCCACCGCGCCGCACAGGACCTAGCAGGCCAGTCAGTTCCGTTGATCGTCGGTGCCGGGCCTCGCCGGCCTCCTGACCGTCCATCCGGGTCGAACCCGGGAGCGGTACGGAAGCCGGTGCCCGGGCACCGTGGTGGCCCCCGCGCTGGGCGGGGGCCGGGGAGAAATCGAAGGATTACCGATGCGCTCGAACCAGACCGCGACTCCAGCTTCCTACTCCGCTCCATCCTCCTTCGGCGGCCTCGCGCCGGGCGCCTCGGCGGCCCCCGCCGCACGGAGCAAGGCCGCCGGGCCCGTCCTGGCGGGCGCCACCATCGCGATGGGCCTGATGGCGGGCCTGTTCTTCGCCTTCGACGTGTCCGTGATGCCGGGCCTCGGGGCGGGCGACGACCGGACGTACGTGACGGCGATGCAGCACATCAACAAGTCGATCGAGAACGGCATGTTCGGCCTGGTCTTCGTCGGCGCCTTCGTGGCGACGGGCGTGGCGGCCTGGCTCCAGCACAAGGCCGGGCGACGGCAGGCGGCGCTGTGGGCCGCCGGGGCGACGGTGCTCTACGTGGTGGCCCTGATGGTCACCATGGGCGTCAACATCCCGCTCAACAACCAGCTGGCGCAGGCCGGTGACCCGTCCCAGATCACCGACTTCGCGGGCGTGCGCGCCAAGTTCGAGGGCACCTGGGTGGCCACCAACATGCTCCGCACGCTGCTCTGCACGGGGGGCCTGGCGGCCCTGACCCGGGCGCTGGTCCTGCACGGCCGCGCCTCGCGCTGAACGGCCCGGCCCCGCAACGGGGTTGCCGCCCCTGGTGGATCCCCACCGGGGGCGGTCGCCGTGCCCGGCGCCGTGCCCGGCCAGTTCCCGCCGCTCGCCGCTGGTCAACCCGCCGAGCAACTGGCCGAATTCACCCCCGGCCGGTCGCGGCGGCGGCGCCCTTCGGCGCAGACTGGTCGGTACAGGGCGGTTCCGGCACCAGGGGCAGGGGGCAGGCATGGCCGTACATTCCGGCAGGCGCAGGGTGGTTGGGCGGATTCGGACCGCGATCGGCGCACTCGCCGTCGCCCTGGTGGCGGGAGCGGCGGTCGCGGTGCCGGCCGCACCCGCCGAGGCGGCGGGCGCCAAGGCCGACCAGGGCGGGAAGGTCGACCAGGGCGGGAAGGTCGTCTACCTCACCTTCGACGACGGCCCCAGCCCCACCTACACGCCGAGGATCCTCGGGATCCTCGCCCGCTACGGTGTGCGCGCGACGTTCTTCGAGATCGGGCAGAACGTCGCCGCCCACCCGGCGCTCACCGGGCAGGTCGCCCGGGCGGGCCACAGCGTGCAGAACCACTCCTGGTCGCACCCTGACCTGCGCCGGCTCTCGGCCTCCGCCGTCAACGCCCAGGTGGCGAACACGGACAAGGCGATCCGCGCCCAGACCGGCCGCACTCCGAGCTGCCTGCGCCCGCCCTACGGTGCGGTCAACGGGGCGGTGCGCTCGCGCGCGGCGGCGCTCGGCAAGCAGGTCGTGCTGTGGTCGGTGGACCCGACCGACTGGTCCCGGCCGGGAACGGCGGCCATCCAGTCCCGGGTGCTGAAGAACGTCCGCCCGGGCTCGGTGATCCTGCTGCACGACGGCGGCGGAGACCGCAGCCAGACGGCCGCCGCACTTCCGACGATCCTCTCCACCCTCAAGGCGCGCGGGTACACCTTCGGGACCCTCTGCGGCTAGGGCGGGACCCGCCGGAGCCCCCGGATACGCCTTCGAACTCCTGCTGCGGATCTGGTCGGCGGCGGTCGAGGACGAGGAGCTTCCGGAGGCCGAACTGGTCGAGGACCAGGACGAGTTGCTGGACCGGGTGCTCCC
>NZ_JBHWIO010000178.1:0-2034 GCF_042732075.1 Kitasatospora sp. NPDC059812 | reverse complement strand
CAGCAAGTGCCGTCACCAGGAATGGCCCCCCTTCTCCCGAAGTTACGGGGGCATTTTGCCGAGTTCCTTAACCATAGTTCACCCGAACGCCTCGGTATTCTCTACCTGACCACCTGAGTCGGTTTGGGGTACGGGCCGCCATGAAACTCGCTAGAGGCTTTTCTCGACAGCATAGGATCATCCACTTCACCACAATCGGCTCGGCATCAGGTCTCAGCCTTAATGAGTGACGGATTTGCCTATCACTCGGCCTACACCCTTACCCCGGGACAACCACCGCCCGGGCTGGACTACCTTCCTGCGTCACCCCATCGCTCACCTACTACAGACTTGGTTCAGCGGCTCCACCACGTCCCTTTGTCCGAAGACTCCGGGCCGGCTTCACGGCCTTAGCATCACCTGGTTCAGCGTTGGCGCTTCAAAGCGGGTACGGGAATATCAACCCGTTGTCCATCGACTACGCCTGTCGGCCTCGCCTTAGGTCCCGACTTACCCTGGGCAGATCAGCTTGACCCAGGAACCCTTGGTCAATCGGCGCAAGAGTTTCCCACTCTTGTATCGCTACTCATGCCTGCATTCTCACTCGTATACCGTCCACGACTGGTTTCCACCGCCGCTTCACCCGGCACACGACGCTCCCCTACCCATCACAGCAGGCGTTGGCCCTATATGCTGCAATGACACGACTTCGGTGATGTGCTTGAGCCCCGCTACATTGTCGGCGCGGAATCACTTGACCAGTGAGCTATTACGCACTCTTTCAAGGGTGGCTGCTTCTAAGCCAACCTCCTGGTTGTCTCTGCGACTCCACATCCTTTCCCACTTAGCACACGCTTAGGGACCTTAGTCGGTGTTCTGGGCTGTTTCCCTCTCGACCATGGAGCTTATCCCCCACAGTCTCACTGCCACGCTCTCACTTACCGGCATTCGGAGTTTGGCTAAGGTCAGTAACCCGGTAAGGCCCATCGCCTATCCAGTGCTCTACCTCCGGCAAGAAACACGTGACGCTGCACCTAAATGCATTTCGGGGAGAACCAGCTATCACGGAGTTTGATTGGCCTTTCACCCCTAACCACAGGTCATCCCCCAGGTTTTCAACCCTGGTGGGTTCGGTCCTCCACACGGTCTTACCCGCGCTTCAACCTGCCCATGGCTAGATCACTCCGCTTCGGGTCTTGGGCATGCAACTCAGACGCCCTATTCGGACTCGCTTTCGCTACGGCTACCCCACACGGGTTAACCTCGCTACACACCGCAAACTCGCAGGCTCATTCTTCAAAAGGCACGCAGTCACGGCCCACCAGCAAGCTGATGAACGACGCTCCCACGGCTTGTAGGCACACGGTTTCAGGTACTATTTCACTCCGCTCCCGCGGTACTTTTCACCATTCCCTCACGGTACTATCCGCTATCGGTCACCAGGGAATATTTAGGCTTAGCGGGTGGTCCCGCCAGATTCACACGGGATTTCTCGGGCCCCGTGCTACTTGGGAGTTTCTCAAACGAGCCGTACAGATTTCGTCTACGGGGGTCTTACCCTCTACGCCGGACCTTTCGCATGTCCTTCGACTACCCATACGGTTTCTGACTCGCCGACCGGCCGGCAGACCGGTCAAGAAAAATCCCACGACCCCGCGATGGCAACCCCTGCCGGGTCTCACACCATCACGGTTTAGCCTCATCCGGTTTCGCTCGCCACTACTCCCGGAATCACGGTTGTTTTCTCTTCCTGCGGGTACTGAGATGTTTCACTTCCCCGCGTTCCCTCCACACTGCCTATGTGTTCAGCAGCGGGTGACAGCCCATGACGACTGCCGGGTTTCCCCATTCGGAAACCCCCGGATCAAAGCCTGGTTGACGGCTCCCCGGGGACTATCGTGGCCTCCCACGTCCTTCATCGGTTCCTGGTGCCAAGGCATCCACCGTGCGCCCTTAAAAACTTGGCCACAGATGCTCGCGTCCACTGTGCAGTTCTCAAACAACGACCAGTCACACACCCTCAACACCCCGAAGAGCGCATCAGATGAGGCCGGC
>NZ_JBHWIO010000177.1:0-2251 GCF_042732075.1 Kitasatospora sp. NPDC059812 | reverse complement strand
TGTCGTCGACGGGTGAAATTAGGGCCACGGACGGCGCATCAAAAGCGGGCCACTGCGTGATCTCTTGAACATCCTGACTTCACTGGTATGGGAGTCAGGAGGAAGAGAGGTGATTGGCGTGGAGGACTGGGCTGAGATCCGCCGGCTGCACCGGGCAGAGGGCCTGTCGGCCCGTGCGGTGGCCCGGCACTTGGGGATCTCCAGGGGCACCGTGCTGCGGGCCCTTGCCTCGGACCGGCCGCCGGTCTACCAGCGTCCGCTGAAGGGCTCGGCGGTGGATCGGGTCGATCCCGCCATCCGCGAGCTGTTGAAGCAGACCCCGACCATGCCGGCCACGGTGATCGCCGAGCGGATCGGGTGGGACCGCGGCCTGACCATCCTCAAGGAACGGGTGCGCGAGTTGCGGCCCGCCTATCTTCCGGTCGACCCGGTTTCGCGCACGGTCTACTCGCCCGGTGAGCTTGCCCAGTGTGATCTGTGGTTCCCGCCGGTGGACATCCCGCTGGGCTATGGACAGACGGGCCGACCCCCGGTGCTGGTCATGGTGTCGGGCTACTCGCGGATGATCACGGCCCGGCTGCTGCCGTCCCGCACGACCGCCGACCTGATCGACGGACATTGGCGGCTGCTGACTGGCTGGCAGGCGGTCCCGAAGATGCTGGTCTGGGACAACGAGAGCGGGGTCGGGCAGGGGAAGCTGACGTCGGAGTTCGCGGCGTTCGCCGGCCTGCTCGCGATCCGGATCCATCTCTGTCGGCCTCGCGACCCGGAAGCGAAAGGCCTGGTGGAACGGGCGAACGGCTATCTGGAGACGAGCTTCCTGCCCGGCCGCACCTTCGCCGGGCCAGACGACTTCAACACCCAGCTGGCCGCCTGGCTGCAGATCGCCAACCGCAGACACCACCGCGTGATCGGCTGCCGTCCCCTCGAGCGATGGGAGGCCGACAGGCAGGCGATGCTCGCCCTGCCGCCGGTCGCCCCACCGAACTGGTGGCCCCAGACGACCCGGCTGGGCCGCGACCACTACATCCGCGTCGACACCTGCGACTACTCCGTCCACCCCCGCGCGATCGGCCAGCAGATCACCGTCCGCACGGACACCGAGGAGATCGTCGCCACCACCCGCGCGGGCGAGACAGTCGCCCACCACAGCCGCTGCTGGGCCCGCCACCAGACCATCACCGATCCCGAGCACGGCGCCGCGGCCGAGGTCCTGCGCGGCCAGGCGATCCGTCAGCGGGCCGCACACACCAGGGCCCGAGGCCTGGCCGGCCTGGCCCCGGACGACCTGGGCGTCCAGGTCGAACAGCGCGAGCTCGGCACCTACGACCGCATGTTCACCCTCATCGAGGGCGGCGCCGGAAAGGAGGACAGCTGATGCCCACCACCAGCAAGCCTACGGCTCGCACCACCCGGCAGACCACAGCCGACCTGGCCTTCCTCGCCCGCGCGATGAAGGCACCCGCACTGCTGGACGCCGCCGAACGGCTCGCCGAACGCGCCCAGACCGAGTCCTGGAGCCACCTCGAATACCTCGTCGCCTGCCTGCAGCGCGAGGTCTCCGCCCGCGACAGCCACGGCGGCGAGCAACGCATCCGGCAGGCGCGCTTCCCCGCGATCAAGACCATCGAGGAACTCGACCTCGCCCACCTGCGGGGCATGACCCGCCAGCAGCTAGCCCACCTGGGAACCCTGGACTTCATCGCGGCGAAGGAGAACGCGGTCTTCCTCGGGCCGCCGGGCACCGGCAAGACGCACATCGCAACCGGCCTCGCCATCAGGGCCTGCCAGGCCGGGCACCGGGTCGCGTTCGCCACCGCCGCCCAGTGGGTCGACCGCCTCGCCGCCGCCCACCACAGCGGACGACTGCAGGACGAGCTGGTCAGACTCGGCCGTTACCCGCTGATCGTGATCGACGAGGTGGGGTATATCCCCTTCGAGTCCGAGGCAGCGAACCTGTTCTTCCAGCTGATCTCGAACCGCTACGAGAGGGCCAGCGTCATCGTCACCTCGAACAAGCCCTTCGGCCGCTGGGGAGAGACCTTCGGCGACGAGACCGTCGCCGCCGCGATGATCGACCGGCTCGTCCACCACGCCGAGGTCCACTCCCTCAAAGGCGAGTCCTACCGCATGCGCGGCCGCGAACTCGGCCGCACCGCCACCAGCAGCAACGACTGACACATCCGACGAGACTACGGATGGCCCACAACTGAACCGCCGAACCCGGCCTCACATTGAGCCGTCGCCGACA
>NZ_JBHWIO010000176.1:0-2339 GCF_042732075.1 Kitasatospora sp. NPDC059812 | reverse complement strand
CCTTCAGCCGGACATGCTTCTGCTGGCCGACCGCGGCTTTACCGGCTACGAACTGTGGGGCCATGCCCGGGCGACGGGTGCTCACCTGGCCTGGCACCCGCCCCTACCTGCGGAAACGCCCTAACTCACCGGCATTGCAGTTCAGAAGGCACTTTCGCGTTTCCGCCCACGATCCGGTCCAGCCTCAGCTGAAACGCGCAGGCTAGTTCCTCAGCGCCTGTGGAGTCGATCAGTGGCGACCGGGCCGCCTCGCTCTCCGGCGCGTTGACCGCATCGAGGTGCTGGAGCAGAGCGAGCACCGCGGCGTACTTACTGCGCGTGATTTCCATGGGCTCGCCGACTGTCGCGAGGGCCCGCTGCGGCAAGCAATGCCCAGGGGGGCCTGGTGGGCGACGGGGATGTTCGAGTCACAGAGCAGTTCGTCGAACCGTCCGGCGGTGATGGTGTCGAAGTGTATGGCCAGCTCCTTTGGTCACGTTCCGTGACCATGGCCGTGGATGAGGGGCTGCGGACACCTGGGGGTGTGCAGCAGGGGTCAGCTCTGCCCGGTGCTCGCGAGGGAGTCGTGGGCCTGAGATACTGGTGGGCCTCCGAGGGGTCGAGCGGCACAGGCAGTCGGCAGTGACCAGAAGGCCAGCAGATCGCTTCGCGGCACGGAATCGGCACACATGAGGCCGAGAAGCGCAGAGAAGTTGCGAGAGCCTCAGAGATGTATTCTCGCAGCTCAGAGCCCCAATGGTCGACGTTTCCGCAGGTCAGAGGCTCGCCCGGGGAAAACCTAAAAAGCAGTGATCGATGCGATACTGGCCGCATGACCGCTACGACGCCCCCTCCGTCCGGCAACGGCAGCCGGCCCGGCGGCCGCTCCGCGAAAGTCCGAGCGGCTGTGCACCGGGCCGTCCAGGAAGTGGTGGCCGAAGGCTCCCCCGACGTGCTGACGATCCCGGTGGTGGCCGCCCGCGCGGGCGTGCACGCCACCACGGTCTACCGCCGGTGGGGCTCCGTCGGCGAGCTGCTCGCCGACGTCGCGACCAGCCGCTTCACCGGGGACATCGTGGTGCCGGACACCGGCAGCCTGCGCGGGGACCTGGAGCGCTACGCGTTCGACCTCGCCAAGGACCTCGGCGACCCGGACACCCTCGCCCTGGTGCGCGCCACCATCGGCACGGGCGGAGAACAGGGTGCCGCGGCGTGCCGCGGAGAGCGCGAGCAAGGGCTCGAAGCCATCCTCGGGCGGGAACGGGCCCGGGGCGAACAGCCCCCGACCCTCGAACACACCGCGGACGCCGTACTCGCGCCCCTCTACTACCGTGCCGTCTTCACCGACCTGCCGCTGACCGCCGAATGGACCCGCACCCTCGTGTCGCGCCTGCTGTCGCCCGGTCCGGTCCAGCAGCAGGCCTCCTGAGGTTCGCAGGAGGCCCGAAGAACCTGTTCTGTCGGTGGATGCGAGTTGCGGTACTTCCGTGGTCGGGGAGTCGGCAGGGTCGACGGGGATCAGGTGGAGGTCTCCCGGAGGGCGCTGCGGGAGACCGGGATCATCAGGTCGACGAGCCGTTCGACGACGTCGCGCAGCAGGTCGCAGACCGTCGCCGAGTGCGAGGCGGCAGGGCTGTTCGGCCCTCCGGCGGGCCGTGTCCGCGGGGGCGGCGCGGGCCTGCCCGGCGAAGCCGGACGCGTCGGCGGGCACCGGTGCCGCTCGGCCGTGGGGCCAGGGCCTTAGGACCCTCGCTCGGCACCACCGGATCGGCGGATGCTTGAACCACCGGAGCTCCCCGCCGAGAACAGGGAGTGATCAACCATGACCACCGAAACCGCCCTCACCACTGCGGATCTGCACCTGTTGGCCGAAGCCGGAGGCCTGGCGCCCTCGCTGCACAACAGCCAGCCCTGGCGCTTCCGTCCCACGCCCGACCTGCTCGGCCTGGAGGTCCGCGCCGAGCTGAGCCGGGCCGTTCCGGCCGCCGACCCGGCCGGCAGGGCGCTGCACATCTCGATCGGCGCCGCCCTGTTCAACCTGCGGGTGGCCGCCGCCCACCTCGGCCGCGAGGCCGCCGTCCGGCTGCTGCCGGCCGGCGAAGGCGCGCAGCCGTGTGCCGTGCTCGACCTCTCCGCGCCGGCCCGCACACCGCTGCCCTTCGGTGTCGACCTCTACCCGGCCATCGCCGGGCGCCACTCCAGCCGGCAGCCGTTCACCAACCGGGACGTCCCCGAGGCACTGGTCGCCGAGCTCATCTCGGCGGGCCGGGACGAAGGCGTCACGCTCACCGTGCTGGAGGAGGACGGGGTGCGTCGCGTGCTCGCCCTCACCTCCGAGGCCGAGGCCGCGATGGCCGCCG
>NZ_JBHWIO010000175.1:0-2546 GCF_042732075.1 Kitasatospora sp. NPDC059812 | reverse complement strand
CCGGGGTGCCCGGCCGCTCCGGGCGGGCCCCCCCCCCCCGGCCCGCCCCGGCCCCGGGTGGGGGGGCGGGGGCGCGGGGCCCCCCCGGGCGGGGATTCAGTTCTGCCTGCGTGTCACGGTAGGCACGCGTCCGCTCACGGCGCGCAGTGGAGTGAGCCAATGGAAGGGTTCACGGCCGGTGAGCACCGACGGGGCATCAGGGTGAAGGCCAGTCATCGGGCCGCGGCCCGACGCCCCCTCACCCCTGCTGGTCGGCCTCCGCCAGCAGCTGCTTCTTCAGCACCTTTCCCAGCGCGTTCCGGGGCAGTTCGGGCACCAGCACGACCCGGCGCGGCCGCTTGTGCGCGGACAGCCGCTCCGCCACGAAGGCCGTCAGCTGTTCCCCCGTCACGGCGCCGTCGGGGATGACGTACGCGACGATGGCCTGCCCGAGGTCCTCGTCCGGCGCACCGACCACCGCCGCGTCGGCGACCGCCGGGTGGTCGCGCAGCGCGGCCTCCACCTCGCCGGCGCCGATCCGGTAGCCGCCGCTCTTGATCAGGTCGACGGAGGCGCGACCGACGATCCGGTGGAAGCCGTCCTCACCGATCACGGCGACGTCCCCGGTGCGGAACCAGCCGTCCGCCGTCCAGGCCTCGGCATCCGCGTCGGGCCGGTTGAGGTACCCGCTGAACAGGGTCGGCCCGGCGACCTGCAACTCTCCGACGCTCTCCCCGTCGGAGGGCACCGGCGCACCGTCCTCGCCGACCAGCCGGGTGCGCACCCCGTCCAGCGGCAGGCCGACGCTGCCGGGCCGGCGCTCGCCGTCCGCCCGGGTGCTGACGGTGATCAGCGACTCGGTCATCCCGTAGCGCTCGATCGGGGCGTGCCCGGTGAGCGCGGCCAGCTTCTCGAACACCGGTACCGGCAGCGGCGCGCTGCCGGAGACCAGCAGCCGGGCCGAGGCCAGCCGACCCGCCGCCCCGGGGTCGGCCGCCACCCGGGACCAGACGGTCGGCACCCCGAAGTACAGGCTGCCGCCCGCGGCCGCGTACCCCTCCGGGGTGGGCCGCCCGGTGTGCACGAGCCGGCTGCCGGTCCGCAGGGCGCCGAGGACGCCGAGGATCAGTCCGTGGACGTGGAACAGCGGCAGGCCGTGGACGAGGGTGTCCTCGGCGGTCCACTGCCAGGCCGCGGCGAGCGCGTCCAGGTCGGCGGCGACCGCCTGGCGCCGGATCACGGCTCCCTTGGGCGCCCCGGTGGTGCCGGAGGTGTAGAGGACGAAGCCGGTGGCGTCCGGCGCGGGCTCGGCGAACGTGGTGGCGGCGCGTTCCGTCGGGTCGACCGGCAGCCCCTCCACCTCACCCGGTACGACGTCACCCACGGCGTGCGCGAGCAGCACCGCACCCGAGTCACGCAGGATGTGCTCGCGCTCCTTGGGCCCGGAGTCGGGCGGCAGCGGCACCACGGGCACGCCCGCCAGCAGGCCGCCGACCACGGCGACGACCGTCTCGACGGCGGGCCGGGCGAGCACGGCGAGCGCGGGCGCACCGGCCACCCGGTCGGCGACGGCGGTCGCCGCGCCCAGCAGCTCCTCGCGGGACAGCGCCCGCCCGTCGATCCGCAGCGCGTCCGCCGTGTCCCCGTAGTCGCCCTGAAGTGCGGTCAGCAGTGCCATGCTTCCGTCCTCGCCCTCGTCTCACGCTGTCGCGCCGACTCTACGGGCCGCACCCGGAGCGTCCGTCCGCGGCGGTCACTGGCCGCCGCGCGCCTGGCCTGTACCGGCCTGGGCCTGCCTGTGCCGGAAACGCCGGAGGGCGTGGCGCCGGGTACTCGGTGCCACGCCCTCCGCCATGTGGTGCGCGGGGATCAGCCCTTGCGGGACTTCACCTCGGCGGTCAGCTGCGGCAGCACGGCGAACAGGTCGCCGACCACGCCGTAGTCCGCCAGCTCGAAGATCGGGGCCTCCGGGTCCTTGTTGACCGCGACGATGGTCTTCGAGGTCTGCATGCCCGCCCGGTGCTGGATGGCGCCCGAGATGCCGTTCGCCACGTACAGCTGCGGCGAGACCTGCTTGCCGGTCTGGCCGACCTGGTTGCTGTGCGGGTACCAGCCCGCGTCGACGGCGGCACGCGAGGCACCGACGGCCGCGCCCAGCACGTCCGCGAGCTCCTCGACGACGCCGAAACCGGCCGCCTCGCCGACGCCACGGCCGCCCGAGACCACGATCGCGGCCTCGGTCAGCTCCGGACGGCCGGTCGAGACCCGCGGGGTGCGCGAGGTGACCTTGGCCGCGTTCCCGGTGAACTCCACCGCCACGTTCTCCACCGCACCCGCGCCCGCAACGGCCTCGGGGGCCACCGCGTTCGGCTTGACCGTGATCACCGGCACGCCGTTGCTGACGCGCGAGTCGACGGTGTACGAGGCGGCGAACACCGACTGGGTGGCGACCGGACCACCGTCGCCCGCACGCAGGTCGATGGCGTCGGTGATGATGCCGGAGCCCAGGCGCAGTGCGACGCGGGCGGCGATCTCCTTGCCCTCGCCGGAGGAGGTGACCAGGACGG
>NZ_JBHWIO010000174.1:0-2579 GCF_042732075.1 Kitasatospora sp. NPDC059812 | reverse complement strand
CGCCCCCCCAGTCTCACTCAATTGCAGTGGGGGGGGCCAGCGTAGTTTGTTTAAAAGACCCCGCGGCCGCGTACGGCGGCGCGGCCGGGGCGCCCGCCGGGCCGCCGGGGGCGACCGGGCGCTTGAGCGTCATGGTCGGCGAGTCGAGGGCGGGCGCTCCCTGCTGCGGGGGCGCCATCGGCGGGGCCGCCCGCTGCGGGCCCGGCGCCGGAGCGGCGTGCCGGGCCTGCGGCGGCGCGGCGTGCCGTGCCGCCGGCGGCGGGGCGGGCGTCCAGGCTGGCGGGGCGGGCGGCCTCGCGCCGGACACGACCACCGGCGGCAGCAGCGTCGTCGCGGCCGCGTCCTCCATCGGGGGCACGGGCGGCAGCAGCGTGGTGGCCGCGTCGTCCATCGGCGGCACGGGCGGCAACAGCGTGGTCGCCGTGGCGTCGTCCATCGCGGGGACGGGCGGCAGCAGCGTGGTCGCCGCGTCGTCCATCGGCGGCTGCCCGTACCCCGGGTAGCCGTACGGCGGCTGCTGCCCCGGCTGCGGCGCCTGGGCCTGCGGGTACGGGGGCTGCGGGTACTGCGGCTGGGGCTGCTGCTGCGGATGCCGGTAGGGCGGCTGGGGCGGCGGGGGCTGCTGCGGCCACTCGCCGTAGCCGCCCTGGTTCGCGTTGTTCATGTCCGTCACGCCGCTCAGCCTCCCGCGAACGGCGGCAGCACCTCGACCGTGCCGCCCTCGGTGAGGGCCACGGTCGTGTGGTCCCGGCCGCCGACCTGGGAGCCGTCGACCAGGTAGGAGCAGTGCCCGAGCAACTGGACGAGCTTCGGCCGGTCCGCGTGCCGCCGCCTGGCCTGTGCCAGCGCCTCCGCCAGGGTCACCGCCTCGTACGGCTCCTCGGCCAGCCCGGCCTCGGACTTCGCGGCCGCCCAGTAGCGGATCGTCCCGCGCACCCGGGCGCCGCTCGCGGGCTCCGTGGTCGCACCCATCGGGGCCACCCCTTCTCGTCGTCCTCGCCCGGCCCCGGTGCCCCGGTCCGGCTCGCCACCGGGCCGCCCGACCACCCGAAAGATGGACTCGCACGGCGCCGCCGATGTGCGTCCCATGATGGCGTGTCCGCCGCCACGAGCGGCAATCGCCCTGGCCGAGGGGGCCCGGAGGACGGCTCGAAGCTGTGTCCAGGCTCACCCGGCGCGCGCCCGGATTGGGCGAACCGCCGGATTCGAGCCCTCCCGGCGCGGAGGGCCGTCGGCTATCCTCGACGTCCAAGAGGGATCCGGGCAGAGTCGCCCCCGGGTCCTTTTGTGCTTTCAGGACGCCAGTACGGACATTCTTGCGATTCGTCGGCCCACCCCCGGCGCGTCGCGGGAACCGCCCCGCCCCACGCGGCACGACGACGTGCCCCGGCCGGCCGGGGTGTCCACCCGGCACCCGGGCCGCCGCCCGGGACCGGAAACAAACCGGAGGGTTCGCGGGATGAACAGGGCAGAAACGGCGCGCCAAGGGTTGCGGGACCCTCGGCGCGTGCGCCGTCGCGTCCTGCGCACCGGCCGGCCCTCCGGCGCTCCTCGGGCGTCCGTCCACCTCCCCCCGACCTCAGCACGTGCGCCATCCGGCTGTGGCGGCAGCCGTAACGCGACCGCGACGACCCGGAAAGGGGACTACCGGGTATGAGTTCTCTCCTCCTCCTCACCAACGCTCTGCAACCCTCCGCGGAGGTGCTGCCGGCCCTCGGCCTGCTGCTGCACAACGTCCGGGTGGCCCCCGCCGAGGGATCCGCCCTGGTGGACACCCCCAGTGCGGACGTCATCCTGGTCGACGGCCGGCGCGACCTGCCACAGATCCGCAGCCTCTGCCAGCTGCTGCGCTCCACCGGCATCGGCTGCCCGCTGATCCTGGTGGTGACCGAGGGCGGCCTCGCCGCCGTCACCGCCGAGTGGGGCATCGACGACGTCCTGCTGGACACGGCCGGCCCGGCCGAGGTCGAGGCCCGGCTGCGGCTCGCACTCGGCCGGCTCCACATCAGCACCGACGACAGCCCGATGGAGATCCGCAACGGCGACCTCACGGTCGACGAGGCCACCTACTCCGCCAAGCTCAAGGGCCGGGCACTCGACCTCACCTTCAAGGAGTTCGAGCTGATCAAGTACCTCGCCCAGCACCCCGGCCGGGTCTTCACCCGGGCCCAGCTGCTGCAGGAGGTCTGGGGCTACGACTACTTCGGCGGTACCCGCACGGTGGACGTGCACGTCCGCCGGCTGCGCGCCAAGCTCGGCGTCGAGCACGAGCAGCTGATCGGCACCGTGCGCAACGTCGGCTACCGCTTCGTCGTCCCGGAGAAGCCGGAGAAGGGCGAGCGCCCGGAGCTCGCCCAGCGCCCCTCGGCGCCGCTGGAGGCCTGACCGACGGCCGGGCGGGCCACCCCCGCCCGGCTTGTCCGGTTCGCTCCCCGGCACCTGCCGAAAGCCCTGACGGAAAGCCCTGGGGCCCGTCTTCGAACTCCCGTCGTCCGCCCGGAGGGCGGGCGTGGCGGCGTTGGGGTGCGTGCATCGCAAGGCGGAGGAGGGAGTCCATGCGGTGGGGGCACCTCCCGGCC
>NZ_JBHWIO010000173.1:0-2669 GCF_042732075.1 Kitasatospora sp. NPDC059812 | reverse complement strand
ATGACCTCGCCGGCGAGCAGCGGGGCGATCCGCTCCGCCAGGGCCTGCCGGTCGTCGGCCGGGCCGGGGTGCGGGGGGGCCGGGGTCGCGGGCCCGGGCCGCCCCGGCCCCGCCGAGCGTGCCGGGCCGGTGGTGGTCCGGTGGTCCGGCGGCCTGCCGGTCAGCCGAGAAGGCGCTTCAGCCGCTCGCCGGCCGCGCCCAGCACCGAGCGGGCCTCGGCCAGCTTGTCGGTGCTCACGCCGCCGTCCCGGGCCGCGTCGCGGACCTGGTCGCGGAAGCGGTCGAGCAGCCGCTCCAGTTCGCGGGCCGGGTCGCCGGCCGGGTCGGTCCGCGCCCACGGCGGCAGGTCGGCCGGGGCGGTCGGGGTGGTCGGCTCGTCCTTGTCCAGGTCGATCCGGGTGACGGTGACCTCCTCGGCCGCCCCGTCGGCCGGATGGCCCCAGCGGGCCGCGTCGGCCAGCCCGGACAGGCCCTTGGTCAGCTCGGCCAGGCCCTCGGCCAGGCCGGTCGGCCAGTCGCCCTTCGCGGCGTGCTCGCGCACCTGCTGCTCGACCCGGCGCTTGATCCGCAGCGCCTCCTGCTGCGCGGCCGTCCGCGAGGCCTTGGCCTGCTCGCGCAGCCTGCGGGCCTCCTCCTCGGCGGCCTTCGCCTTGGCCTTGGCGGCCTTCTCCTGCTCCCGGGCGCGCTTGGCCTGGTCCTTGGCCTGCCGCTTGAACTGGGCGAACTCCTCCTTGGCGCGCTGCCAGGACTCGTTGTCGCCCCACGGGCCGGACCACGGGTCCCCGCCCTCGGCGCGGTCCGGCCGGGGGGCCTGCCGGGCGGCCTGCCACAGCTCCTCGCGCAGGTCCTTGGCGCTGTCCCGGACGTCCTCGCGGATCGCCCCGGCCAACTGCGCCACGGAGTCGTGGATCTCCACTTCCAGGTCGTCCAACTCGCCCTGGCGGGCTTCCAGTTCGGCACGCCCTGCGTCGGTCAGCCGGTAGACCTTGCGGCCGCCCTCGGTGTTGTGGGCGACCAGGCCCTCCTGCTCCAGCTTGGCGAGCCGGGGGTAGACCGTCCCGGCGGAGGGCGCGTACAGGCCCTGGAAGCGCTCCTCCAGCAGGCGGATCACCTCGTAGCCGTGCCGCGGGGCCTCGTCGAGCAGCTTCAGCAGGTAGAGCCGGAGCCGGCCGTGGCCGAACACGGGCGTCATCTCACGCCTCCTTGGTGAGGTCGGGCTTGCCGAGTCCGGCCGGGAGCTCCTTGACGACCACCGGCGACTCGTCCTCGGGGTCGGGGCGGCGCAGCACGGTGACGCCGCCGGAGACGGTGGTCACGGCGAGGCTGCCCCGGCCGTCGCCGAGCTGGCCGGACAGGCGCTTGGCGCCCCAGCTGCCGCTGAGCTTGAGGCCGTCGAAGGTGCTGGAGATGTCGCCGCTGGTGGAGCCGGCCTCGACCTTGGCGTCGGCCAGCGAGGGGATCCGGATGACGACCGGGCCGCTGACGGTGGTGACCTTGACGTCGGCCGGGCTGGCGACGTCGAGGTCCAGGGTGACGGCGCCGGTGACGGCGTTGGCCTGGACCCGGTCGGCGGTGCCGGCGACGACGGTGAGCTGGCCGGAGACGGTGTTGACCTTGAGCTGGCCGGCCACCGACTGGGCGTCGACGTCGCCGGTGACGGTGTTGGCCTCGGTGCGGCCGGTCAGGCCGACCAGGGTGGCGTCGCCGCTGGCGCTCTGCACCGAGACGTGCCCGGTGATCCCGGAGACGGTGGCGTCGGCCGAGACGGTGCCGACCTTGACCTCGGCGTCGGCCGGGACGGTCAGGGTGACGCCGGCGACCCGCTTGCGCTTGAAGGAGCTGAAGAAGCCCTTGACCGCGTCGACCGACTTGAGCCGGTCGCCGAACTCGCCCCAGCTGTTGATGTCCTTGTAGGTGACCGTCAGGACGCCGTCCACCAGGGTCACGTGCAGCGGCTCGCCCTGGAGCTCGGTGACCTCCAGGCGGGCCGGGCCCTCGGCCGCCACCACGTTCACCGTGCCCTCGATGATCCGCACGTGCAGCGCCCGGACCGTCTCGTCGATGGTGATCCTCTCGGGTCCCTCGACCGTCCACTGGCTCATCTCTGCCGCCTCCCGTTGCCGATCGCGATGTATCGCGTTCTCTTTTAAAGACGATATATCGCGTGACGCGCAAGTCAAGCGTGCCGTCCCGGATCCCGCCCCTGAGCCGCCCCGGAGCGGCCCCCGAGGCGCCCCCTACGGGCGGGCGCGGATACGTGAGGGGCCCGGCAGGCGATCGCCTCCCGGGCCCCTCATCAGCGGTTCAGTGCAACGGCACCGCACCGGTCACTCGTCGTCCTCGTCGTCGAGCCGGGCCAGCCAGGTGGCCAGCCGCTCGACGGGGATCTCGAAGTCCGGGTTGAGGTCGACGAACTCGCGCAGTCGCTCGGCCAGCCACTCGAAGGTGACCTCCTCGTCGCCGCGCCGGTTCTGCAGCTCCTCGATGCCGCGGTCGGTGAAGTACACGGGTTCACTCCGGTCCGATGGGGATTGACCTGGTCAGGATAGTCGGGGACGCCCGCGGCCCCCCCCCCCCCCCGGGGGGGGCGGGGGCCGGGGGGGGGGGGGGCCACCCGCCGGGGGCGGCGCGGGGCCCAACGTCGAGATAACATAGATTAGGCCCCCGAG
>NZ_JBHWIO010000172.1:0-3021 GCF_042732075.1 Kitasatospora sp. NPDC059812 | reverse complement strand
TGATGGTCGAAATCGGGTGCCAGGGGCACGTGGTGCGTGAGGGGGCCGGCTGTGGCACATCGGCGGTTCAGGCGTGAGTTGACGGTCAGTTCGGCTGAGTTGTTCGGCGAGGAGCTGCGGTTCTACCGGGAGCTGGCCAGCTACACCCAGGAGGAGCTGGGCAAGCTGCTGCACTGCAGCCGGACGAACATCACCCGGTACGAGACCGGTCAGCGCCGCATGCCGCCGGAACTGGTGGAGAAGGCCGACGAACTGCTCAACACGGGCGGTGCGTTGAGGCGGCTCTGGGGGAGGGTGGACTGGAACGCGCAGACTGAACACCCGGACTGGTTCCAGAGTCACGTCGACATGGAAGCCGAGGCCCTGGCCGTCAGGGCCTTCGAGGTTGGGGTGATGAACGGGCTACTGCAGTGCCGCGAATACGCCGAATCAGTGCTGGCGGTCAGTGATGCGGCTGGAAAGCCCAAAGTGATCGAAGAGCGAGCTGCGGCTCGATTGGCGAGGCAGCGGCGGTTCCTGGAGTTGGATGGCCCGACTCTGCTGGTGATTCTGGACGAGAGCGCCATCCGGACTGTCGTCGGCGGCCCGAAAGTGATGAGGCGTCAAATGCAGCACTTGCTGAACATTTCGAGGCTTCCGAACGTGATCATCCAGGTTGTGCCATTCACGCGTCGACCGGCCAACGCCGACAAGTCCATGGTGATGTTGGAGATGCCCGATGGCCGCACCTACGTGTACTCCGAGAGCCTCGATCGCGGGCACTCGAGCGATGATCCGGCGATCGTTGCACGGCATCGCTGGAGCTATGATCTGCTCCACGAGGCGGCACTGCCAGTAGCTGACTCGCTCGCGCTGATCGCCGATGCGCTGGAAGGGTTCAGAAATGACGAGGGACGAGCTCGATGTGACCGCCTGGTGCAAGAGCAGCTACAGCGGAAGCAACGGAGGCAACTGCGTCGAGGTGGCCCCCGGATTCCCCGGCCTCGTCCCCGTACGTGACTCCAAGGACCCGCGCGGCCCGGTCCTCGTTTTCCCGGCCGTCGCCTGGGAAGCCTTCGTGCGGGCAGTCCGTGAGGGCGACTTCCCAACGTAAGACCTCCGAGGAGCTGGCGATGGTGACCTGGCGGAAGAGCAGCTATAGCGGCAGCAACGGAGGCGATTGCATCGAGGTTGCCCTCACCTGGCGCAAGAGCAGCTACAGCGGCACCAACGGCGGCAACTGCATCGAGGTGGCCCCCGGGTTCCTTCCCGGCGCCGTCCCGGTGCGTGACTCGAAGGATCCCGACGGCCCGGCCCTCGTCTTCCCCGCCGCCTCCTGGGACTCCTTCATCGCCGCTGTCCGGGCCGGCGAGCTCCGGCTCTAGCCGGTCGTCCCCTGTCACACCCGAACGATTTCGATCAGTTCCGGTGCGTCGATGGCGCCTTGAGTAACCAGGCCACTACGGTCCATCACTGTGCGCACATGACCTGCTCGCATCGACCGAGGCGGTACCTCCATGGCACAAGAACCCCGTATCGACGTTGCCCTGACGGCCCTCAAGGAGGGTCAGGCGGAGCCTACCAAGGCCGAGTTGGCGGAGATCGCCAACTCGATCTCGCCCGGCGCCTGGTTCACCAGCGCGCTGTCGGGCGAGCGGGCCGGCCGCGACGCCGACGTGACGTGGGAGCTGACCGGCTCGCCGTACAAGGGGCAGACGGCGACCGGGCAGGCGGCGGTCTACTACGCCAACCCGAAGATCGGCCTGCGCAAGCCCTTCCTCTTCGCGGACGGCTTCAACTACGGCCCGAGCGACCTCCCCGGCCTGTTCGCCTACTTCAGCACCGCCGCCGACGGCGGGCCGGGCCTCTTCGACCAACTGCTCAGCCGGGGCTACGACATCGTGCTGATCGGCTTCACCGAGCGGCACACCCACATCCAGGCCAACGCCGGGGTCGTGATCGACGCCGTCTTCCGGTCCATCGCGGAGCGCATCGGTGACGAGCGGCTGACCGTCGGCGGGGTGAGCATGGGCGGCATCATCACCCGCTACGCGCTCGCCAAGCTGGAGACCGAGCGGATGGACCACCAGACGGGCACGTACCTCTCCTTCGACTCGCCGCACAACGGTGCCTGGATCCCGCTCGTCCTCCAGCAGATGGCGTACTTCTTCGAGGACTACACCCCGGCCGGGCCGGACGGCGTCAAGCAGGCCGACCTGATCCGCAGCCCCGCCGCTCAGCAACTGCTCTGGGCGTGGGTCGAGAACGCCAAGTACTCCGGCCCGGTGGCCACCTCCAGCGACCTGCGCAAGGAGTTCCTCGCCGATCTCGCGCGGGTCGGCAACTTCCCGCAGATCCCGCGCAAGCTCGGCGTCTCCAATGGCCGCCGCGACGGGGCCGGTCTCCCGTTGCCGGCGGGCGAGGTGGCCTTCGACTGGCAGGCGCTGATCGCCAGCGCCACGGCCCGCTTCCAGCCGAACAAGGGCGACAAGCAGCGCATCGGCGGCATGCACCTCGGCCTGGCCGTGCGCCGCAGCACCACCAGCGACGTCCCGGCGCTGGACGCCGTGCCCGGCGGCACCCTGGACTCCTTCGGCAAGGTCGCGGACGCGCTCAAGGCGAAGATCTCCGAGGACTACCGCAGCGGCACCTTCGTACCGGCCGTCAGCGCGGTGGCGCTGGACTTCGACCCGGCGAAGTGGGACGTCGACCCGGCCGCCGCGATCACCGACGCCGCCCTGGAGAACGGCCACCTGGACGCCGTGAAGTTCGACGACGCCAACACCGAGCACAGCCACGTCTCCCGCGTGCTGGTCGACTGGATCGTCGAGCAGCTCGCCAGCTGACCCCTCCCACCTGGTTCGGAGCACCCCCGCGGATGGGCTAAGCTATTCCACATCACCCAGATGCGCGGGTGGCGGAATAGGCAGACGCGCTGGATTCAGGTTCCAGTGCCCGAAAGGGCGTGGGGGTTCAACTCCCCCCTCGCGCACATAGTTCAACCGACGCGATGCGGCCGGTCGATCCGACATACTGTCGGTT
>NZ_JBHWIO010000171.1:0-3203 GCF_042732075.1 Kitasatospora sp. NPDC059812 | reverse complement strand
ACTCCCATACCAGTGAAGTCAGGATGTTCAAGAGATCACGCAGTGGCCCGCTTTTGATGCGCCGTCCGTGGCCCTAATTTCACCCGTCGACGACATCCCTCAGCCGTCGCTGAACCGGACCGTGCAGGGCGGGTTGCCCTGGGGCCCCAACACCTCGACGATCTCCGCAACCCTCGACCCCACACGGATCCGGCCACCCACACAGGCCGGCATGAGAAGGCGATACGTGAGCTGCTGTTCGGTTCGTGGGCGCCTGATTGTGTGGCCCTGTGGCGTCCGGCCTGGCCGGGTGGAGGGACTTACCTGCCCGAGGCCACCCAAGACAGCTGATCCACCCCGCCCCACAGATGCCACCCTGATCAGTGCAAACGGATTCGGTGCCCTGCGAACCTCAGGGCACCGAATCCGTTTGCGCGATGACGTGGGTCTTCGTCTCGGATGATTCGGTGGCCGCTGACCGCTGATGACAGACGGCTCACCGTGATTCCGGCGGAACTTCCGGCTGTTCAGGGCCTGTTCTGAGGAACGATGGCGGAGACCGTCCTGGCCGTCACACCGGCGGTGACCGGCAGCACGGTGGCTTGGCGGGGGTGGCGCTTGGACGGCTGGGTGTCGGTGTCGTTCACGGACTGCGTGGGCTGTGGGGTCGGTGTCAGGTGATGGTGATCTGGAATGCGACCTGGGCCTTGTCACTCGCGCGGGCGACGACCAGGTCGGGTCCCGCGGCACCGGCGGCGGTCAGGTCGGGGGCGGTGGCGAAGCCGTCCTGGTCGGTGACGGCAGTGGCGTCGTCCTTTCCGTCCGGGAACTTCAGCCCGGGGCCGGGGGTGGAGAACGTGATGGTGGCGCCCTTCACCTTCTTGCGGTCCTTGTCGAGGGCCTGGGCCTTGAGGCGGACGGGCACCTTCTTGCCGCTGGCCACCTTCTGCCCGTCACCCTGGACCACCCACAGACGGGTCACCGTCGTGTTGGGGTCCGCGGTCGTGGCGCGTACAGCGGGTACGGGCTGGGTGGTGTGGGCCTGGCCGCCGCCGGCGGTCGGGACGACACCGAGTACGGCGATGGCCATGGCCGCCGCGTTGCGTTTGAGGGGGATGTTCACGGGCATTCCTTCCGGGCTGGAGAGGGCGTGGGCCTGGGTCAGCAGGGTTTGAACGACGTGAAGTTCGAGAACTTGTAGTCTCTGCTGAAGGGCTCCATGGTGTGTGAGCCCTGGTAGTTGCTCTTCTCGTACCAGCAGTAGCGGACGGGGGAGTTGTTGATCATTCCGTCGACCGCCAGGCTCCCGGTGAGGGTTTTCCCGTCGGTGAGTTTGACGCGCGACATGTCTGCCACGTCGGTGCCCGGCAGGACGGCGAACGCGCCGTAGTCGTACCACCCGTCGTAGACGCACACCCAGCCCACCGGGCAGGGAGTCTCCTTGCTGTCGGTGCTGTCGCCGTTCAGGATGTGCACGCCGGGTGGGTTTCCCAGCGGTACGGTGTCGGCTGTAGCGGTCGTGCCACAGCTGAGCGTCATCGCGGCGGCCAGAGCCAGAGCGGCCGTGGCCGTGCGTGTCGTCCGGTGGCCTCGGGGCCGGCTGTTCATCACTGTCGTCACCTCGTGTGTCGTCACTTCGAATTCGGCAGGGCTTCGGTCCATACGGCCTTGCCTACGACTGGCACTTCCTCGGTGACAGGGCCGATGAGCTGGTACCGCTGGGTTTTCTTGTCGCAGTCGAGGATCCGCTCGTAGTAGCCGGTGACCTCCGCGCTCTCGATGCCGACGTAGTACGTGAAGCCGACCCCGACAGGGGCCGTCAGCCGGACCTCGGTCTCCTTCTCCACCGAGTTGGTCTCCGTCATGGTGAAGCCGTATGCGGCGGTGAACTTGGTCTTGACGCTGGCGGAGAAGACCTTGTAATCGGCTTTGGCCTCGGCTTCGATCGAGTAGCCCAGGTCGACCTTGTGGGAGAACGACTTGGTCAGGCTCTCCTTGACTTTCTCGGTCTGTTCCAGCGGCGCGGACCCCTTGCGGTTGTCCAGGGTGAACTTGGTGGCGATCTCACGCTTGAGCACCGGGTCGCCGACGGAGGCGAAGTGCCATTGGTCGTCGCACTTGATGTCGGTCTCCTGGGCGGCCGCGTGCTGCGGGGCGGCGAGCAGCGGGACGCAGCTCGCGATCAGAAGGGCGGCCAGTGCCGTGCGGGAACGGTTCAGGAGTTCCATGGCGTCCCCAGCAGCTTGAGATCGGTGGCGACACCCGGCTTGTCGCTGGTCCACCAGACCTGGGCGTTGGAGCCTTTCGCAATGTCGAAGTCCGCGTAGACGCTCTCATCCGAGTCGATCTGGACCCACATGATGTCGGCCATGCTCTTCATCGACGCGGAGCACTTCTTCACGTCGGAATTCGGTGCCTTGCCGCCATCGCAGTCGTACACCACCAGGGAGAGGTTCCCCAGGGCGCGGCCGGTGTTCTTGTAGGTCAGCCGACCGCCGGCTTTGCCTTTGGCGGTGGTGATCGCGCACCAGATCACGGTGCCGCCGGTGACCGCCATGGCTTTGCCTGAGGCGCCGGAACAGGCAGGCTCGGCGGCGTCCGGCTTGGCTTGGGAGGCGGGTGCGGCAGCCGAGAGGGCGAGGATGCAGGCGCAGGCCGTCGCGACGCACAGGATGCTGCTACGACGGGCCGGTGAGGCGGGGGGTGAGGGGTACACGGTCCTCCCTGGTCGTGAGTCGGTCCCGGCAGGCGCAGCACAGCGGGCATCCGTTGGCTGCGACCGGGCTCGGAGATGATCACGGGCCAACCGGACGAGACATGCTCTGGTCTAGAGGGTGATCACCGGCATGATGATCACCTGGGCCTACTGGCAGATCGCGCAAGTCGACCTCGCCGCCCTGATCAATCACCCGGACAGTGCCACCGGCCGACTGGGCACACTGCCGAGAACGACGGGGCGGCGTGCCGGAACAACTCGACCGGCCGCCGGATCCCGAGACGCGAGCCTGCGATGTCCTGTACCGGACGGCTGGACCCCCAAGTGTCACAGCACCAACCCCTGACCCATCCCACCCCGCACGCTCTTCCTGACCAGCACAGACGCCGATGGCCCCGCCCCCAAACAAGAGGGGGCCGACGCGGCAGCCCACACCAAAACGGCCGCGGGGGGGAAACCCAAAGAGCGGTTATAGCCGCCCCCCGCGCGCGGGGGGGGGAGGGTGCGA
>NZ_JBHWIO010000170.1:0-4120 GCF_042732075.1 Kitasatospora sp. NPDC059812 | reverse complement strand
CCCTCGTTCGCCGCCGCGATCCGCAGCGCCTGCTCCACGCCGTACTCGTCGAGCTCCGACAGAAGGCCGTCCACACCCTCCCGGTCGGTGGTGTGATCGTCCGCGAACCGACGGTCACCCGTCGCGTCCGGCACGTACTTCACACAGACAACGATCCTCAAGCTCACGGCCTGTCTCCTGTACTGGTCTCGTCCGGCGGCTGCGGCTGTGCAAGCGGGGCGCGAACACGGTGCGCACCCGCTCCGGGCAGCGAGTTCCCGTGCCGGTCCGGAACTTCCTGGCAGCATACTCGGCAGTAGTCCGGTGGTCACTACTGGCCAGTAGCTTAGGCCGGGCGGCTGCACTTCCGTCTGCGCCCATCCTGCCCCAGGGCAACCCCGACACCACCTGATCGGGCTACATATCCGCCACAGGACCGCCGGGGCCCCGGCTCACACCGTCTCGCCGAGCGCCGCGATCACGTCCACCTTGCGCGGCAGTCCGGCCGCCCGGCGCACCACCCGGCCACCCCCGTCCAGCACCAGGACGGTCGGCGTGCGCAGGATCTCCAGCCGGCGGACCAGCTCCAGCCGCTCCTCGGCGTCCACCTCGACGTGCGCCACCCCGTCGACCATGCCGGCCACCTCCGCGAGCACCCGGCGGGTGGCCCGGCACGGCTGACAGAACGCCGTCGAGAACTGAACCAGCGTCGCCCGCTCGCCGAGCGCCCCGCCCAGCTCCGCCTCCGACAGCCGTACCGCCCCGCCGTTGGTGCGCACCCTCAGCCTCCCGTCGCGCCGTACCCGTAGCAGCCAGGAGGCGGTCGCCGGCGCCGGCACGACGACGCACACCACCAACCCGGCCATCCCCCAGTCTGCGGCAGCGGCCCCGGGCCCCGAAAGGGAGGTCGACCACCGGGCCGGGCCCGCGTACGATCGCCGGGTGGAATCCGACCGCACCGCACCGCCGTTGCTGACCTCCCGCCGCGTCGTCGACCTGGGCCGGGCCACCACCTCCCGCTGTCGCTGACGCGCCCCGCCGCCGCCCGTCGCGACCCTCCCGGAGCCCTCGTGCAGATCGACCCTCGCGGTCCCCGCTTCGCCGCCGCGCTCACCTCGGTCGTCCTGGCCGCCGCCCTCATCACCGGCAGCGACGTGCTGCTGGCCGTCCAGGCCCTCGTCTTCGCACTCGGCGCGTTCGGCGGCCTGCGGCTCTCCCCCTACGGCTGGCTCTACCAGGCCTTCCTCCTCCCCCGGCTGACCCCGCCCTCCGAGACCGAGGACGAGCGGCCGCCCCGCTTCGCGCAGGGAGTCGGCCTGGTGTTCGCCGCCGTCGGCGCCCTCGGCTTCCTCACCGGGGTGGCCTGGCTCGGCCTACTCGCCACAGCCGTCGCCCTGGCCGCGGCCTTCCTCAACGCCGCGTTCGGCTACTGCCTCGGCCGCGAGATCTACCCCCTCGTCCGGCGCGCCCAGGGGCGCCTCGGCGCCGGAGCCTGACCGCAACCCTGGGCCCCCTGGGCCTTCGGGACGGACCGGGCCTCCAGGCCGCCGGGGAGGGAAAAGTTCCCACCCGAACTCATCACGGAGATCACACCGCGAATATCCGCTTGACCGCACGGCTCAGGTGACAGCAGGCACTCGTTCGGGGGATCATCTCCGTGAATCACCCGTGACCGCCGCGGCGTGCCGCGCTCCGGTCGGCCCCCACTCAGCGACGCGGGTACCCGCCGTACCGGGCTCCGGCCCGTGGAAGTCAGGACTGACCGTGGCAGAGTTCGTGTACCCGCCGGTGATCGGCGCCGCACTCACCGCCTTCCGTGCGCTCGACGTGCGGATCAAGATCGTAGGCGCCGAGAACATCCCCGCCAGGGGCGGAGCCGTACTGGTCAGCAACCACATCAGCTACCTGGACTTCCTCTTCGCCGGCCTCGGCGCCTACCGCGGCGGCAAGCGCAAGACCCGCTTCATGGCCAAGGACGACGTCTTCAAGCACCGGATCTCCGGCCCGCTGATGCGCGGCATGAAGCACATCCCGGTCGACCGCACCGACGGGCAGCCCGCGTACGAGGCCGCCGTGCGCGCCCTCAAGGCCGGCGAGGTCGTCGGGGTGTTCCCCGAGGCGACCATCAGCCGCTCGTTCATGCTGAAGAAGTTCAAGACCGGCGCCGCCCGGATGGCCGCCGACTCCGGCACCCCGCTGCTGCCCGTCATCCTCTGGGGCACCCAGCAGCTCTGGACCAAGGGCCGCCCGAAGACCCTGACCAAGCGCCACGTCCCCGTCACCATCATGATCGGCGAACCGATTCACCTCGGCCCGGACGACAAGCCCGTCATGGTCACCAGACGGCTGCGCGCGGCCATGAGCGAGATGCTCGACCAGGCCCAACGCGAGTACCCCGGCAAGCCCTCCGGCCCGGACGACACCTGGTGGCTGCCCACCCACCTCGACGGCACCGCGCCCACCCTGGAGGTCGCCGAGGCCGAGGACGAGGCGGAGGCTCTCGCCAAGGCCGAACGCCGCGCCGCCCGGGGCTGACGGGCTGACGGGCTGACCAGCCCCGTCCCTGGTCCGCCCCGCACCGCCACCCTGCACCGCCGCTCCGCACCGCCACTCCGCGAGACCTTCTACTCCGTGTGATCGACCGAACGCGAGGCGTCGCGTGTCGCCCGGTCGCCGACGCTCCCCGTCTGACACAGTGACAGCCCCCTTGAGGGGCCTTCGTCCTGCATCGGAGACGGAGCGAACGCCGGAGAGGTCGGAAAGGTCGGAGCGGATATGACACGGATGACCCGCACACGGCAGTCCCCCAGGTCACCCAAGGCCCGCACCCGCGCCAGCGCCGGTGCGGGCCTTCTGCTGCTGAGCACCCTGCTCACCGGGTGCGGCGCCGAACCCGGTGAGATCCCCCTGTCCGAGATCCAGGCGGACGCCCCCTCCACCGCACCCGAGCCGACGACCGCCGCCGCGAGCCCCGGCGTGGTCGGCGCCGCCGCCGGAACGCCTGCAGCCACCGCGCACAACGGCCTGATCGTCGGCGGGGAATTCCTCGACGCCGCCCGCACCACCAGCGCCATCGTGACCCTCGCACCCGACGGCACCAACTGGCACCAGGTCACCCAGCCGCCCGACCGCACCCGCGACGACCGCCCCGACTGGTCCCCGGACGGCAGCACGATCGCCTTCGACCGGACCGACCCACGGAGCGGCGCCGCCCGCCTCTGGACGGTCTCCACCACTGGCGACGGAGCCCAGCAGATCGGCCAGCTCTGCGAGACCGGCACCGCCGACTGCGCCAACGAGGACGAACGCGCCCCCGCCTACTCGCCCGACGGCAAGCAACTCGCCTTCAGCCGCTCCTGGGGCGCCCTCGACCCGGCCGACAAATACCAGGTCCAGTACTCGGACCTCTACCTGATGAGCCCCGACGGCACCGACGTCCAGCGGCTCACCTTCCTCACCAACGACAAGCCGTACTCCGGGCAGGTCAGCAACCCCAGTTGGTCCCCCGACGGCAAGCAACTCACCTTCGAGTACCGCACCAACGCCACCGGTCAGCCCGCCAACAGCCGCGCCATCTACGTCGTCGCCGCGGACGGCACCGGGCTCCGGCAACTCACCCCCTGGGAACTGCGCGCCGGAGACCGCGCCAACTGGTCCCCCGACGGCACCCAGATCCTCTTCACCACCTACCCGGCCGGCCGCGCCGACGCCCCCGGCGGCGGCATCTACACCGTCCACCCCGACGGCACCGCCATCGGCGCGCTGACCCCCGCCCCGTCCGACGTCTTCTACGGCACCGCCGCCTACGCGCCCGACGGCAAGTCCATCGTCTTCGCCCAGGACCCCGCCGGCTCCGGGGCCGACCTCTACACCATGCGGCCGGACGGGACGGGCATCGCCCGGCTCACCCACGACAGGGACGCCTGGCTGACCCGACCGGCGTGGGGAACGGCGGCGGTACCGCCTCAACCCGATGGCCGGGCGTCGGCCCAGGCACAATCGCGGCGGTGGGAAGAGGACGAAGAACTCCAGGACGAATGAACCACAACGCAAAGAACCCCCATCCGGTTTCCCGGATGGGGGTTCTCTGTGAATGATTGTTCGGCGGCGTCCTACTCTCCCACAGGGTCCCCCCTGCAGT
>NZ_JBHWIO010000169.1:0-4431 GCF_042732075.1 Kitasatospora sp. NPDC059812 | reverse complement strand
ACCCGCGCGGCGGGCGGCGCCCCTCCCACCTCCCGGGGCGCCCGGCGGGGGGGGGGGCCGCGCGCGGGGGGCCGGCCGCGCGGCCCCCGGCGCCCCCCCCCCCCGGCGGGTCTGGCGTTCAGGCGTTCAGGCGTTCAGGCGGTCTGGCGCTCAGGCGTTGACCGTGGTCGGCGCGCCGGAGGGGGACCCCGGGGCGCCGGGCGAGGCCGGGGACGAGGCCGACCCCGATCCCGAGGGCGAGAGCGACGGCGACGGCGACGCGGACCCCGAGGACGAGGCCGACGGCGAGGCCGTGTTCATCGGCGGGATCGAGTAGACGTTCTTCGGCGAGACGATCTGCGTGATCGCCTTCGCGAACAGCGAGGACGGCTCCGAACCCCGGTACGGCACATCGGTGTTGAGCAGCACCACCAGGGTGGCCTGGGACTGCGGCAGGTACACCGCCACGGTCTCGTAACCGGGCAGCGAGCCGTTGTGCCCGATCCACCCGTTGTTGTTGAACAGCCCGAGGCCGTAGCCGACGCCGGGGTCGCCGGTCGGCTGGGTCTTCAACCGCTGGGACTGGGTGTCCTGCTTCAGCAGGGAGCCGGTGGCCAGGGACTTCGTCCAGTTCTGCAGGTCGGTGAGGTTGGAGATGACCGCCCCGGCCGACCAGGCCCAGGACGGGTTCCAGTCGGTGGCGTCCGTGGTCTGGCCGTTGGGCGTCTGGTCGGTGTAGCCGCGGGCGTGCGGGTCGGGGAAGGTCGCGTCGGTCGGGAAGACCGTCCCGTTCAGTCCGGCCTGGCTGAACACCTGGTCCTTGAGGAACTGGTCCACGGGCTCCCCGCCGGCCTTCTCGATGACCTTGCCGAGCAGGATGTAGTTGCTGTTGCTGTACTGGAACTTGCTGCCCGGCGGGAAGTTCGCCGGGTGCTTGTACCCGTAGGCGAGCAGCTGGTCGGGCGTGAACACCCGGTTCGGGTCGCTGATCAGCGCGTTCACGAAGTCCGGGTCGGAGGTGTACGGGAACAGGCCGCTGCGCATCCCGGCGAGCTGGCGGATGGTGATGTTGTCGCCGCCGGGCACGCCGTCCACGTACTTGGAGACCGGGTCGTCCAGGCCCACCTTGCCCTGGTCGACCAGCCGCAGCACGCCGGTCGCCGTGAAGGTCTTGGTCACGCTGCCGATCCGCATGTTCAGATCGGGCGACATCGGGGTGCCGGACTTGTCGGCCTGGCCGAAGGCCCGCTGGTAGCTGCCGTCGGGGGTGGTGATCCCGACGATCACGCCGGGGGTGGAGGTCTGGCCCAGCACCTGCTTGATCGCGGCGTCCAGCTGTTTGGCGACGTCGGGGGTCAGCGGCACCACCGCGCCGGCCGAGCCGCTGGCCGCGCCCGAGCCCGATGCGGACGGGCTGAGCGCGGCCGGCTCGGCGGTGAGGGCCGCGCCGCCGGCCGGCCGGTTCGGCGGCGACCCGCCGGAGCAGGCCGCGGTCGCGAGCAGGCCGGTCAGCACCAGGGCGGCGCAGGCCGCTCGGCGGGTGGAACGGGACGCGGCCGGATGCGGCCGTCGGATCGTGGTCATAGGTCGAGGCGCCTCTCTGCGGCGGACGGCCCCGGAGCGCTGCTCCACGAGGCCGACGGGGGAGCGCCGCCACCGTAAGCACCGCCGGTGCGGCCCCGCGCGTCGGCCGCCGCGGGGCTGACCCGAACGGACCCAGCGGTCAGCCGACTGCCCCAGCCGGCTGGCGCACATTGCCTCCCGTGTTGTCAAGGACCGGTGCCCACTGGGGGATTGGTGTCGCGGAAGCGGGCTCGCGCTCGGCCGAACAGGTGAGCACCGGCATGCCGCACCCGCCCCCGGCCCCAGCTCGGGCACGATCGTTTAGCCCAGCTGTGGCCGCCCTTAAGAATTCCTCGATGGACCGAACCCACCCTGACCAGGCAGATTGCTGCCTGCCCGGAACGCGTCCGCCAGGAACGGCCACACCGGGGCCACTCGGCCTGCCCACCCGCGAAGGCCGCCCCACTCGCACGTCAGGAGCCGTCGCCCGTGAAGGCACTCGTCAAGCAGAAGGCCGAGCCCGGGCTCTGGCTGGTGGACGTCCCGAAGCCGGAGATCGGCCCCGGCGAGGTGCTGATCAAGGTGCTGCGGACCGGCATCTGCGGCACCGACCTGCACATCCGCAACTGGGACGGCTGGGCCCAGCAGACCATCACGACCCCGCTGGTGCTCGGCCACGAGTTCGTCGGCGAGGTCGCCGAGATCGGTGCCGGCGTCGCGGACATCGCGGTCGGCGACCGGGTCAGCGGCGAGGGCCACCTGGTCTGCGGCAAGTGCCGCAACTGCCAGGCCGGCCGCCGCCACCTGTGCCGCAACACGGTCGGCCTCGGCGTCGGCCGGGACGGCGCCTTCGCCGAGTACGTGGCCCTGCCCGCCTCCAACGTCTGGGTGCACCGGGTGCCGGTCGACCTGGACGTGGCCGCGATCTTCGACCCGTTCGGCAACGCCGTCCACACCGCGCTCTCCTTCCCGCTGGTCGGCGAGGACGTGCTGATCACCGGCGCGGGCCCGATCGGCATCATGGCGGCCGCCGTCGCCAAGCACGCCGGCGCCCGCAACGTGATGATCACCGACGTCTCCCCGTACCGCCTCGACCTGGCCCGGGAGGTCGGCGTCACGCTGGCGCTGAACGTCGCCGAGCACACCATCGAGGAGGGCCAGCAGAAGCTCGGCCTGCGCGAGGGCTTCGACGTCGGCCTGGAGATGTCCGGCCGCCCCGAGGCGATGCAGTCGATGATCGCCAACATGACCCACGGCGGGAAGATCGCCGTGCTCGGCCTGCCCGCCGAGCAGTTCCCGATCGACTGGGCCTCGGTCGTCACCTCGATGCTCACCATCAAGGGCATCTACGGCCGCGAGATGTTCGAGACCTGGTACGCGATGTCCGTGCTGCTGGAGGGCGGGCTGGACCTCGCCCCGGTGATCACCGGCCGGTACGCCGCCGACGACTTCGCGGCCGCCTTCGACGAGGCCGCCAGCGGCCGCTGCGGCAAGATCATCCTCGACTGGACCGCCTGAGCCCCCCCGTTCGTCCTCGTTAGGAGTCCGCAGTGTTCGACAACGTGCGCGCCGACATCGCCATCACCCTCGACGAGATCCGCGAGGCCGGGCTCTTCAAGCCCGAGCGGGTCATCGGCACCCCGCAGAGCGCCGCGGTCACCGTCACCGGCGGCGGCCGCCCCGGTGAGGTGCTGAACTTCTGCGCCAACAACTACCTCGGCCTGGCCGACCACCCCGAGGTGCTCGCCGCCGCCAAGGACGCGCTGGACCGCTGGGGCTACGGCATGGCCTCGGTGCGCTTCATCTGCGGCACCCAGGACGTCCACAAGGCGCTGGAGGACCGGCTCTCGGCCTTCCTGGGCCAAGAGGACACCATCCTGTACTCCTCCTGCTTCGACGCCAACGGCGGCGTCTTCGAGACCCTGCTCGACGACCGCGACGCCGTCATCTCCGACGCGCTCAACCACGCGAGCATCATCGACGGCATCCGGCTCAGCAAGGCCCGCCGCCACCGCTACGCCAACCGCGACCTGGCCGACCTGGAGCAGCAGCTCAAGGAGACCCAGGACGCCCGCCGCCGCCTGATCGTCACCGACGGCGTGTTCTCGATGGACGGCTACGTCGCCCCGCTGCGCGAGATCTGCGACCTGGCCGACCGCTACGACGCCATGGTCATGGTCGACGACTCGCACGCCGTCGGCTTCGTCGGCCCCGGCGGCCGCGGCACCCCCGAACTGCACGGCGTGATGGACCGCGTGGACATCATCACCGGCACCCTCGGCAAGGCGCTCGGCGGCGCCTCCGGCGGCTACGTCGCCGCCCGCCGGGAGATCGTCGCCCTGCTGCGCCAGCGCTCCCGCCCGTACCTGTTCTCCAACTCGCTCGCCCCGGTGATCGCGGCGGCCTCGCTGAAGGTGCTCGACCTGGTCGAGCAGTCCAACGAGCTGCGCGAGCGGCTGGCGGCCAACACGGCGCTGTTCCGCAGCAGGATGACCGAGGCCGGCTTCGAGATCCTGCCGGGCGACCACCCGATCGCCCCGGTGATGATCGGCGACGCGGCCAAGGCCGGCCGGCTCGCCGAACTGCTGCTGGAGCGCGGCGTGTACGTGATCGGCTTCTCGTTCCCGGTGGTCCCGCACGGCCAGGCCCGGATCCGGGTGCAGCTGTCCGCCGCGCACTCCACCGAGGACGTCGAGCGCGCCGTCGCCGCCTTCGTCGACGCGCGCGCCGCGCTGGGCGAGTAGGCCCTGTCCGGCGCTGAGTAAGCCGGCAGCCCCATGAGCTGCCCGCGGGGCGGGGCCGCGGGGCGGCGGGGGGGCGGCGGGCGGGCCCCCCCGCCGGGGGGGGGGGGCGCCGCGGCCGCCCCCCCCGCGCCAGGCCACCACCCGC
>NZ_JBHWIO010000168.1:0-4832 GCF_042732075.1 Kitasatospora sp. NPDC059812 | reverse complement strand
TTTTTAAAACGAGCGCGGGGCGGGGGCGGGGTGGGACCCGGGCTTGGGCTCGCACTGGTTCACGGACCCGGGAGCGTAGGGGGGGGGGGGGGCACCGCGCACGCCCCGCACCAGGGGTGCGGGCCGTCGGCGGATGAGGCGGTGTCAGCGGGTCGGCGGGGCCGCCGAGGGGGAGAGGCCCGCGCTGGGGGTCGTGCTCGGGGCGGCGGAGGAGGGGGTGCCGCCCGGGGTGGGGGTGCCGCCGGGGGTCGGCGTCGCCGTGGCGCACCCGGGGGTGGCCGGGGTGCCGGTGGGCGTTCCGGTCGGGGTGGCCGTCGGGGACGGGCTGCCCGTCGGGGTGGTCGTGGCCGTGGCCGTCGGGCTCGGGCAGCCGGTGGGCGTTCCGGTCGGCGTCGTGGTCGGCGTCGTGGTGGGGGTGCCGGACGGGGTGCCCGACGGCGTTCCGGACGGGGTGCCCGACGGAGTGGTCGACGGCGTGGCGGACGGCGTGGCCGGCGCGGTCGACGGCGGCGTGCTGCTGGGCGTGCCCGTCGGGGTGGTGCTCGGGTCCGTCGTCGGCTGCGCGGAGGACGACTGCGTCGGGGCCGGCGAGGTCGGCTGCGCGCTCGGCGAGGGCTGCCCGCCCGGGGTCGGGGTGGTCGCGGGGGCGCTTGGCGTCCCGGCGGTGGCGCCCGGCGTCGTCCCGGTCGGGGGCAGCAGCGGCACGAGCGGCAGGAGCGGGGACGGCAGCGAGGCCGGCGGGGTCGAGGAGGCCGGGCGGTTCGGCACGGTGGTGACGGTGCCGCTGCCGTAGTGCGCCATCCAGTTGCGGACCGTCCGCAGGTACTCGCCCGAGTTGTTGTAGCTGAGGATCGCCCGGTCGAGCTGCGCCGGGTCGGCGAGGTCGCGCCCGCCCGCGCACAGGTAACGGGCGGCGCTCTCGGCGGCGTCGAAGATGTTGTTCGGGTCGGCCTTGCCGTCGCCGTTGGCGTCCGTGCCCCAGGTCGCCCAGGTGGAGGGGATGAACTGCATCGGTCCGACGGCGCGGTCCCAGCGTGCGTCGCCGTCGTAGCGCCCGCCGTCGCTGTCGGGTATCGCGGCGAAGCCGTTGCCGTCCAGGGCCGGTCCGAGGATCGGGGTGAGGGTCGTCCCCGCCGCGTCCACCTGGCCGCCGTTGGCCTGGCCGGACTCGACCTGGCCGATCGCGGCCAGCAGTTGCCACGGCAGGTGGCAGCCGGGCGAGCGCTGCGCAGCCGAGGCCTCGGCCTGGCGATAGGCGGCGAGCACGGTCGCGGGCAGGGCCGGGCCGGTGGCGGCGAAGGGGCCGGCGGTGGGCGCGCCGGGCACCGTGCCGGGCGGCTGCGGCAGTTGGACGGTGCCGCCGCCGTCGGCCGGGAGGCCGGTGCCGAAGGTGCTGCCGGCGCCGGCGGTCGGGCCGCCACCGGCCGGTGAGCCGGCGGTGTCCGGCGCCGTCACGGCGTCGGCGGCCGCGACCGGGGCGAGCCCGAAGCCCGTCACCTGGGAGCCCGTCAGCGCGGCGAGTGCGGTGAAGGCCGCAGCCGTCCCCGTGACCCGCTTGCCGAGCCGCAGCCCGCGCCCGCCCTGCACCTTGCCGAACCTCGCCGTCATACCGTGCCCCTCCCCGTAGCCGTCCCGGCCCTCCCGGAACGGATGAACCGCCGTCATCGTGCCTGCCGCCGGCCGGCGGCTCCCACAGTCGCAACGATTAGTATCACGACGATCTGACGCGACAGGGGTGGCCGGAGGTTGCCCCGGCCCGGCACCGGCGTCACAAGCCGCACGTCACCAGGGGCGGGGGAACTGCCGCTCGGGCTCGGTTCGGGGCCGGATCCGCGTCGCGGCCGGGCGGGCCGACGGCCCTGCCGGGTAAGCGAGTTGGCGTGCGCGCGCGTCCCCCGCAGGTTCCGTCCGTAGGCCCGGTGGCGGCGCCGGAGGGGTGTCCGGGTCGGGTGTCGGCGGCATATCCCCTTTCTGCCAAGGGAGTTGACCGAGGGCGTGCCGGTGGTGGGCCGGGCGTGCAGGGGCCCGGACCGGCGGTCCGGGGCGCGGGGGTGGTGCGTGCGCGTCGTTCCGGGCTCCCCGGCGGCGCCCGCCGTCGACCCTCCTGACCTGCGTGGATACCGGCCGCCGGGTGGGTGTTTCCCTACCAGGGCGGGCGTGCGGACGCCAGGGGGCGGCCCCAACTCGCCCCTGGACGGGTGACGTTCTGGTGAAAAGGGCATGCCAGGAATCTCCGCCCGGCATGCTGTGCCCCGTGACCATGCGGATGGAGGCCCGGACTGTGAGCGCGAACCTGCCCGAGACCGTCGCCGAGGGAGCGGTCGTCCTGCCGACCCCCCCTCGGGTGGTCGACGACCTGGCCCGCGACCTGACCCAGGCCGCGGCCGCCGTCCGGGCGGTCTCGCGGGTCGCCCGCAGCGGTGGGGACCTCGCCGTCGCCGCGTACACCGCCGTGGTGTGCACCGGGCGTTCGGCCGCCCGCGTACTGGAGGAGGCCGCCGCCTGGTGCCGGCAGGCCCCCGGGGCCGAGGTGCACTCGCTGGCCTGGGCCCGGGTGCCGGGGCACCGCGAGGACGTGGACGAGTACCGCGTCACCCTCGCCGTCAGCTTCCCCGACGACGAGACCGGCGAGCACCTCGGCGACACCCATCGCGCCCGTCGGTGAGGAAGCCGGTGAGGAATCCGTAGGATGATCCCCATGGGTGATGGGGACACGAAGCAGCTGACGGGCGACCAGTCGCAGGACGCGACGGGCGACGGCCCACGAGAGCTCTCGCGGGCCGCCGCCGTGGCCGTCACGGTGCTCGCCGCCCTCTGCGGCGCCGCCGTCCTGCTGGCCGTCTTCCACTGGCTGGGCTGGAGCGTCCCCTGGGTCGGCTGGATCGTCGCCAAGGCCGGCATCAAGCTCGCCGTCGGGGGCTTCGCCGGGCTCGCCGCCGCCTTCGCCTGGCTCCGGGCGCGGCTGAGGGCCTGACCGTCGCCGTACGGACCCTGAGACCCTGGGGCCAGCCCGCCGGACGAGGTCGCGCCCGGGGTCAACCCGCCTGCGGGGTGGGGCAGACGAGGTCGCGCTCGGGGGCGCGGTCGCCCAGCAGGTAGCTCTCGACGACGTTCGTGACGCAGGAGTTGGCGGTGGGGTACTGGCCGTGGTCGCCGCTCCCGGTGACGGTCACCAGCTTGGAACCGCGCAGCGCGCGGTGTGCGCCGAGCGCCGCCTCGTAGTACGTCGCCGGGTCGTGCACCGAGTTGAGCATCAGCACCGTCGGCAGGTGGGCGCCGGTCACCTTGACCTTGGGGGCGGGCGCGGTCGGCCAAGCCGCGCAGACCGCGCTGAAGGCCAGCGTGCGGGCGCCCACCAGCGGGTAGCGCGCGGTGTTCTCCGCGCCGTGCTGGACCCAGGTGTCCATGTCCTTGGTCCACGGGGTGTCGTTGCAGGTCACCGAGAAGTACTCGGCGAGGAACTCCGGGCTGAGGTACTGGCCGAACAGCCGCCCGGCCATCGCCTTGGCCGCGGGGTCGGCCCCCTGCCAGTCGTCGACCGCGGTCAGGGCCTGGGCGAGGAAGGGGAAGGTGTCCCGCTCGTAGATCGCGCTGATCGCGCCGTTGTCCAGCTGGTTCGGGCCGATCGTCAGGGAGCCGTCGACGATGGGCCGGTCGTGCAGCGCGGCGCGCCGCTGCTCCCAGCGCGCCTGCACCTCCTCGGGGGTGGAGCCCCAGTGGTAGGTGGCGTCGCGGGCCGCCAGCCACGGCACGAAGTCCTCGTCGAAGCGGCGCTGGAAGCTCATCGGCTGGCCCAGTTCGAACTTCTCCCAGGTGCCGTCGAAGCCGATGTTGCTGTCCAGGACCATCCGCTCGACCCGGTGCGGGAAGAGCGTTCCGTAGTAGGCCCCGATCATCGAGGCGTAGGACGGGCCGAAGTAGCTGAGCTTCTGCTCGCCGAGCAGGCCGCGGAACAGGTCGATGTCGTGGGCGGTCTGCTCGGTGTTCAGGTAGGGCAGCAGGTCGCCCGTGCGCTCCTGGCAACTGGCGGCCAGCTTCTTGGAGTTGGCGACCACCCGGTCGATCGCCGCCGGGGACTGGTCGCGGAAGTCGCCGGCCAGGAAGTCCTGGAACTCCTCCGGCGTCTGGCACACGGCCCGGGTGCTCTCGCCGACCCCGCGCTGGTCGAAGCCCACGATGTCGTACGCGGCGCCGACGGCCGGGGCGGCGGTGGCCAGGTTCGCCGGGCGCAGCAGGCCCGACGCGCCGGGGCCGCCGGCGGCCATCAGCAGCGTGCCCTTGCGCTTGGCCGGGTCGCCGGCGCGGTGCCGGGAGACGGCGATCGTCACGTCGGCGCCGGCGTCGGCGTGGTGCCAGTCGCGCGGGGCGGTCATGGTGGCGCAGTCCAGCGCCGGCTGCTTGGCGCAGGGCTGCCAGGCGAGGGTCTGGTGGGTGTAGCGGGCGGGGGCGACCTCGGCGTCGCCCGGGTTCCGGCCGGCGTCCGGGGCGGCGCTGGCGGTGGCCGGCACGGCGAGGCCGGCCAGGACGGCGGCGACGACGGCCACGGCGGCGCGCCGGGTGAGGGAGGCGGTGGCGCCGGCCGCCGGGGTGTGCGAGGCGGTGGTGTTCGGCGCGGTGGTGCTCGGCGTGATGGTGTGCGAGGCCGTGGTGTTCGATGCGTTGGTGTTCACGGGAATGATCCTGTCCGAGCCCGCCCTGACGGTCGATCATGCGGGGTTCCGTGTCCGGGGGGGGGGGTGGGGAACCCCCGACACCGGGGTTAGCCCCCGGGGGGGGTTGATCACGGGGGAGTTTAAACCAGAGTCGCCGCCCGCGCACAATCCACTGTTGTT
>NZ_JBHWIO010000167.1:0-5352 GCF_042732075.1 Kitasatospora sp. NPDC059812 | reverse complement strand
CGTCGGCTACGAGATGGCCCTCCTCGTCGACCGCGCCGGCGCCGTCCTCACCCCCGCACTCCGCGCGGAACTCCAGGGCAGTCTCCTGCACTGACGGTCCGTCGGATACCGTCCAGGTATTCGAAGTACCTCCGCGTCCTTCCCGGGCCCGCTTCGGCGGGCTCGGGTTCGGACGTTGTACGGCCTTCGCACCACCGGCTCCGGACCTGCGCCGAAGCTCGCACCGCACCGCCGCACCCTGTGAGGAGAGGAACCGTGACACCGCCCGACGACCGCAGCGGCCAGTACGGCGTTCCGTACCCTGGCACAGGCCATGACGCCTTCGGAGCACCCGGCGTCGGCCACGGTCAGCAGTACGGCCAGCCTCAGCACGGCCAGCAGCACGGACAGCAGTACGGCCAGCACCAGTACGGGCAGCCCCAGCACCCGTACGGGCAGCCGCAGCAGGAGCAGTACGACCGGCAGGGCCCGCCCGGCCAGTACCGACAGCCGCAGCCCGCCTTCGACACGCCGCCGCCCGGCTACCCGGCGCCCGCCCCCGACCACCGGCCGGCCCACGAGCCCGGGCACGTCGAGGAGTTCGAGGACGAGCCCGACTCCGGCCCGCTGATCCGGCCGTTCGCGATGACCGGTGGACGCACCCGGCCGCGCTACGAACTCGCGCTGGAGGCCCTCGTCTCCGCCGACGTCGACCCGCAGCGCCTGGCCACCCTGCTCCCCGAGCACCAGCGGATCTGCACCCTGTGCAGGGAGGTCAAATCCGTCGCGGAGGTGTCGGCGCTGCTCTCCCTTCCCCTGGGAGTGGCCCGCATCCTCGTGGCCGACCTGGCCGAGGCCGGCCTCGTCGCCATCCACCAGCCCGCTTCCGGCGGCGAATCCGGAAACCAGCCCGACGTCACGCTGCTCGAAAGGGTCCTCAGTGGACTTCGCAAGCTCTAACGCGGCCGCCCCCACCCGCGCCACCACCTCCGCGAAGATCGTCGTCGCGGGCGGCTTCGGCGTCGGCAAGACCACGCTCGTCGGCGCCGTCTCCGAGATCAACCCCCTGCGCACCGAAGCCGTCATGACCTCGGCCTCCGCCGGCATCGACGACCTCAGCCACGTCTCCGGCAAGACCACCACCACCGTCGCCATGGACTTCGGCCGCATCACCCTCGACGAAGACCTCATCCTCTACCTCTTCGGCACCCCCGGACAGGACCGCTTCTGGTTCATGTGGGACGACCTCGTCCGCGGCGCCATCGGCGCCGTCGTCCTCGTCGACACCCGCCGCCTCGCCGACTGCTTCCCCGCCCTCGACTACTTCGAGAACAGCGGACTCCCCTTCGTCGTCGCCCTCAACGGCTTCGACGGACACCAGCCCCACACCGCCGACGAGGTCCGCGAAGCACTCCAGCTCAGCGCCGAAACCCCCGTCGTCACCCTCGACGCCCGCCGCCGCGACAGCGCCAAAAGCGCCCTCATCACCCTCGTCGAACACGCCCTCCTCGCCCGACTCCGATGACGGGCCGGACATCCGGACCCCGGGGGCCGTCGGCGTGACGGCCCCCGGGGCGGAGCCGCTACCGGCCGATGTCCTCCAGGGGCATCGCGCAAGACCCGCTGTATAAGCAGCGGATAACAGTTCGGTAGGCATTTTGTGATCAACAGTGACTCTGCGTGGTGAACTAGCGCCACTCAGCGCCAGAAGACCACGGTTTTGCTCCGTCATGTCGGTGAATGTCCCTATTGCGCCGACGCGGGGGCCATCCTGCGGCTGTTTGTCCCCCATCCCTGCACGTGCTGAAATTCCAGCTACCCCTGAAACCCTCGCGCCGGCCCACCGGTGACGGGCCAGGGCCCGGGGGTAGCGCTGGATTGATCCATGGCCGACAGTCGGCCGAGAGGTAGTTGTCGAGTGAGGCGTAAGCAGCAACCCGCCCCGCAGCGGCGCTCCGAGCCCCGCCGGAGCGAGCCGAACGGTACCGCAGCGGACCCGGCCGGATTCTCCGCTTTCACCCCCACCGAGGAGCGCTCCCAGGCCTCCCCGGCCCCGCAGCCCCCGGCCGCGTCCACGGAACCCCGCAGCGGCGGTCCGGACGGCGAGGCCTCCAGGCGGTACGACTTCCTCCGCCCGCGCAACTGGCGCGTGCCGACCCGTCTGATCGCGATCCTGCTGATCCCCGTGATCATCAGCCTCGTCTTCGGCGGCCTCCGCGTGAACACCTCGGTCGACGGCTACATCAAGGCCTCCCGCGCCGAGAAGACCGCCGAGCTCGCCAAGGCGGCCACCGAGCTCGCCGAAGCGCTGGAGATCGAGCGCGACACCACGCTGATACCCCTGCTCACCAAGCAGGACCCGGACGGCAAGGTCGCCAAGATCCGCGCCAACACGGACGCCGCGCTGAAGGCGTACGAGGCGGCCTACGCGGCCTCCGACAAGTCCGGCGAACTGCCGCGCCGCCACGAGGGCTTCCAGGCCCTGGTGGTCGACCTGCCGCACCTGCGGTCCAGCGCGTACGGATCCGAGCTGTTCGCCGGCGCCACCGTCAACGCCTACTCGGTGATGTTCGCCCCGCTGCTGTCCTACGACAACTCGGTCGGCATCGGCTCCACCAACGCCGCCAGCAAGGGCCGCGCGATCTACGCGATGTCCCTCGCCAAGGCCTCCGCCTCGACCCAGCGCGCGCTCATGCTGCACCTGCTGGTCGGCATCTCCCAGAACGCCACCACCCGGTTCGAGAACGCCGACGTGATCCAGCAGATCCTGGTCGCGGAGCGGCTGGAGCAGGTCTCGCTGACCGAGTTCAACACCGGCAGCGCCCCCGAGGACGCCCGCAAGTACGCCAACGCGCAGGTCGTCCAGGCCGCCGCGCAGGAGCGCTCGGCCTACAAGATGCCGAACGGCACCGCGCCCTCCATGCAGACCCTGCTCTCCCTCGGCGCCGCCTACAGCCAGGCCGCCGCCGAGGGCCAGAGCAAGGGCAAGGCCGCCGCCGACCAGGCCTACAAGGAGGCCAAGGACTCCGGTCTCACCCCGGAGAACTGGAACCAGGCCGCCAACACCCACATCCAGGCCCTGCGCGACACCGAGGTCCAGCTGCTGGACGACGTCCTCACGGACTCCCGCGGCCTCAAGGACAACGCGCTCTACGACGCCATCCTCAACACGATCATCGTCGTCGCCGCGCTCATCCTGGCCGGCCTGCTCACCGGCTACGTCGCCCGCTCGATGATCCTCGGCATGCGCACCCTGCGCAGCGCCGCCCTGGAGATCGCCGACCACCGCCTGCCGGACCTGGTCGAGAAGCTCTCCAAGACCGACCCCGACCGGGTCGACACCTCCGTCACCCCGATCCCGCTGCACGGCAAGGACGAGATCGGCGAGGTCGCCCGGGCGTTCGACCAGGTCCACCAGCAGGCCGTGGCGCTCGCCGCCGAGCAGGCCCTGCTGCGAGGGAACGTCAACGCGATCTTCACCAACCTGTCGCGTCGCAGCCAGGGCCTGATCCAGCGCCAGCTGGCGCTGATCACCGACCTGGAGAACAACGAGGCCGACCCGGACCAGCTGGAGAACCTCTTCAAGCTGGACCACCTCGCCACCCGCATGCGCCGCAACGGTGAGAACCTGCTCGTCCTCGCGGGCGAGGAGGCCGGCCGCCGCTGGAACACCCCGGTCCCGCTGGTCGACGTGCTCCGCGCCGCCTCCTCCGAGGTGGAGCAGTACGAGCGCGTCGAGCTGTCCGGCATCCCGGAGGTCGAGGTCGTCGGCGCCGCCGTGACCGACCTCGTCCACCTGCTCGCCGAGCTGCTGGAGAACGCCACCTCGTTCTCCAGCCCGCAGACCCGGGTCCTGGTCAACGCGACCCGCCTGCCGGACGGCCGGGTGCTGGTCGAGATCCACGACAAGGGCATCGGCCTCACCGCCGACGACTTCGCCGAGATCAACGAGAAGCTGGCCGAGCCGCCCACCGTCGACGCCACCATCTCCCGCCGCATGGGCCTGTTCGTGGTCGGCCGGCTGTCCCAGCGGCACGACGTCCGCGTCCAGCTCCGCCCGTCCGGCGAGTCCGCCGGCACCACCTCGCTGGTCATGATCCCGCCGTTCATCACCCGGTCGGGCGCCGCGCCGGAGCCCGAGGAGCAGTTCACCGTCTCCCGGATCTTCGCCGAGCAGGAGCCGACCTCCCAGTGGGCGCCCAACGGCCAGCCGCGCAGCGCCGCCGAGCTGGGCTTCGACGACCACCTCACCGGCACCGGCAACGCCGGATCCAGCGGCTTCAGCCCGGCCCTGGAGGCCGTCCAGCGCTCGCAGCGCCTCGACCAGGTCCGCCGCGCGGCCCTGGAGAGCGGCCCGCACGACGGCGAGCCGCCGGTGCTGGACGCCGAGGTCGAGGAGGAGTACCAGCAGGGCTACGACCAGTACGCCCCCCAGGGCTACGAGCAGCAGTCCGGCTACGCCGACGACCAGTACGGCTACGCCCAGGACGGCTACCAGCAGGACGAGTACGGCCAGGACCAGTACGGCCAGTACCCGCAGCAGGGCTACGACCAGTCCGGCTACGCCGACGACCAGTACGGCCGCCAGGACTACCAGGGCGACGGCTACCAGGGCTACCAGGACGGCTACGCCGACCAGTACGGCCAGCAGGCCGAGGAGGCCCCGGCCGGCCACCCGTACGCCCCGGAGCCGCCCGCACTGCCCGCCGCCGAGCCCACCCCCACCCTGCCGTCCGGGCTGCCGCAGCGCCGCCCCGGCCAGCAGCTGGCGGGTGGCGGCTTCGGCGCCCCGACCGCTCCGGCGGGCGGCGGCTCCGGCGGCGAGACCCCGAACTGGTTCGCCGGCGCCAAGGACACCTCGGCGGTCGACGAGCCGCGCGGCCACGACGTGTCGGCGCTGGGCGGCTACGGCCCGACCGGCCCGACCAACTCGCCCTGGCAGTCGCCCAACGACGGCGCCTGGCAGCAGGCCGAGCAGACCCGCGAGCCCGCCTCCGGCGGCACCACCGGGGCAGGCCTGCCGCGGCGCGTGCCCAAGCAGAACCTGGTGGCCGGAAACGCCAAGCCCACTCCGCAGGAAGGGCCGCAGGTCTCCCGCAGCCCCGAGGAGGTCCGCGGTCGGCTCACCAACCTGCGCCGCGGCGTGGAGCAGGGCCGCAGTGCCGGTAACACCGGAAGCTTCCGGATCGACCCCGATCAGGTAGACCCGTCCGGCAACGGACAGAACCGAAGCACCGATCTCTTCGGCGGCTCGAACCACCAGGAGCGTTGAGTTGACTCAGATGAGCCAGGCCGCACAGAACCTGAACTGGCTGATCACCAATTTCGTGGACAACACCCCCGGGGTGTCCCACACCGTGGTGGTCTCCGCCG
>NZ_JBHWIO010000166.1:0-5510 GCF_042732075.1 Kitasatospora sp. NPDC059812 | reverse complement strand
CGCGATCGGGAAGCAGGCGGCCCCGGACCCGGGTCGTTCCGTACGGGCGGGGCATCGACCGCGATGCCCGTACGGCTGCGGTCGGGACTATTCGACGACTTCAACAGCACTTGAAGTCAAGCCCCCGGCGGCCCGGGGCGCCACAGGGCGGGGTAGCCTCGCTCCCGGCGGGGGCCGGCGGACGAGGTTTCAGGGGCGGTCGAATGGAACAGCAACAGCGCGGCTACTGGCGGGTCGCGGACGGTTCGGCGGTCAGCTCCACCCAGGCCCAGGTCGCCTGGACCAGGGCCGCCTACCCGGCCCTGGTGGACGTGGCCCGCCGCTACCACGCGGTGATCACCTACTCCGAACTGGCCGAGACCGTCCAGGAGGCGGCCGGAGTGCGCACCCGGGTGCACCAGCGCACCTGGATCGGCAAAGTCCTGGCCCTGGTGGTGCGCGAGGCACACCGCCGCGGGGACCCGCCGCTGACCGCACTGGTGGTCCACTCCACCGACGGCATGGTCGGCGTCGGCTACCAGGAAGTACTGGCCGTGGCCGGACAGCCGCCGCTCGCAGCGGACATGGACCGCGAACACCACGCCGCCGCCGCCCGCCTCGCCTGCTACCGGCACTTCGGCGCCCAACTGCCCGCCGACGGCGGCACCCCCGCCCTGGCCCCGCGCCTGCAAGCGGCCGTCAACCGCAAGGCGGCCGCCGCCACCCCGCCCCGCCCCCCGGCGATCTGCCCCTCCTGCTTCCTCCAACTGCCCGCCACCCGCATCTGCGACTCCTGCGGCGCCAGCGCGTAGGGGCTCTCTTCCGGATCACGCCGGGGTGGGGCCGACGGGCCCGGACGGAGCAGCAGGCCGGATGGGATGATCTTGCCGGCAGTTCCGTACGAGGAGGCACGGTGGACGACCACTCGAAGCACGACCACTCCCGGTGGGAGGGCGTCGTGATCGCGGCCCGCGAACGTGCCCGCGCGCGGCAGGCCCTCATGGTCGAGCGCTTCGGACTGTCAGGTGACGTGCAGTACCACTGGTCGATGGACGACGCGCGGATCACCTGGTCGCGCAAGAGGAAGTGGTCGCGCAAGAGCGAGGTGTTCCTCACCGGCCGGCTCACGATGATCGGCAGCGTCAGCCTCGCCCGGCAGACCTGGCTGTGGTCCTGGGCGAACGAGTCGCTGCCGCCCGCCGTCCTGGGCGACATCGAACAGGTGCGGCGCTTCGGCGAGGACAACGACTTCCCCGTCCTGCCGTGGCCGGGCTTCGACTCCCACCCCGAACTCGTCGCCGAGGCACGGGTGGTCGCGGCCTCGGTGCTCGACGCCGACGGGCTGTGGATGGAGTCGACGGACGACACCGAGCTCCACTTCCTGCTCCACGACCTGGTGCCCGCCGCGGCGGCCGACTAGGCGGTCGGACGGACGGTCGGCCGGGCGGACGGCTGCTCGGCTGGGTGGTCGGCCGGGCGGACGGCTGCTCGGCTGGGTGGTCGGGTAGGCGGGCGGCTCGTCGGGCGGCCGGGCGGCCGGGCGGGCGGCGGGGGCTCGCGGACCTGCGGCGGGGCGTCAGGCCCGGACGCTGGCGGGCAGGCGGCCCGGCATCTGCCAACCCTCGGCAAGGCGGGAGGGGGCGAGCCGGCGCCCGTCGCCGAAGAACTCGCAGAACTTCATGATCAGCGGATCCCAGCCGAGCGGGTCCACGTAGTGGTCCGTGCCGGGCACGAGCAGGCGCTCCTCGACGTGCGCGCGCACCACGGTGACCTCGAAAGCGGTGCACTGCGGGTTGCCCGCCAGCGGCGTGGCCGCCTCCAACCGGCACTCCAACTGGACCGGGCACTCGGCGACGCGCGGCGCCCGCACCAGCTCCGACGGCTGCTCGGTGAGCCCGGCGGCGGCGAACTTGCCCCGCTCGAAGCGGTAGCCCTGCTGGCGCCGGCGCTCGGTCAGATCCGGATTGGCGGTCAGCATCGCGAGGGCGTCGACGGCGTCCACCTGCCCGGAGGAGGGCAGGTTGAGCACGCACTCGCCCTCGCGCCGCAGGTTGACAGCGGTCTGGGCAGTGTTGCCGAGGCCCAGCACGCAGGACTGCCCCAGCCACCACGCCGAGGACATCGGCGCCAGGTTGGCGCCGCCGTCCTCGTTGCGCGAACTGATCAGCACCACCGGGGTGCCGAAGTAGAGGACCTTGAGATCGGTGGCCTTGTGCACGGGAATGCCGTCCTTGAGTGGGAAACCGTTGCCGGCCTCCGACTCTGCCCCCGCCCGGGAGAGGGCGCTGGCGGTGATCGGACACGGCGTTCCCGGCCCCCGGCGTTCCCGGCCCCGGCGGGGGCAGACGGCCCTACGTTGGCCGGCCCTACGCGCCGGTTCGGCCGTACGGGCGGGTTCAGCACCCGTACGGGCCGACGGTCAGAACGCGGCGCTGACCGCACCGCGAGCGGCCACCGTACGGGCCTGGCCGTCGCGCAGCCGGTAGGACAGGCCCACGACGGCCGCCGAGCCCTCGGCCACCTTGGCGGCCAGCAGCTGGGAACGCTCCAGCAGCAGGTCCACGGTCTGGCGGATGTGCTCGTCGACGATCCCGTCCGGGTCCTCGATGCCCGCGGCCCGGGCCGACACCACGCTCGGGGTGACCCGCTCCACCACGTCCCGCACGAAGCCGCCCGGCAGCCGCCCCTGGTCCAGCGCCTCGATCGCCGCGCCCACCGCGCCGCACGAGTCGTGCCCCAGTACCACCACCAGCGGACACTCCAGCACGCTCACCCCGTACTCGATGCTGCCCAGCGCCTCCGCCCCGGTGACGTGCCCGGCCGTCCGCACCACGAACAGGTCGCCCAGCCCCCGGTCGAAGATGATCTCGGCCGCCAGCCGGGAGTCCGAACAGCCGAACAGCACCGCGAAGGGCCGCTGCGCCGGCGCGAGGGCGGCTCTGCGCCCGGCGTCCTGGTTGGGGTGCTCCGGGCTGCCCGCGACGAAACGGGCATTGCCCTCCATCAGCACCCGCATCGCCTGGTCGGGGCCGGATATCGGTGAGGAGATCATGCCTGCACCCTAGATCGCCGCAGGTGGGGCCCGCAGCAGGGGGGCCGGGGCAGGGGGCCGCCACCGCGTCGCTCCTCACCCGGCCGGCCCAGTCCACGGCCCGCCCACCCTGCTGCGCACGGCCTTGCCCGGCCGCTTCGCCGCCCGTGTGGCGGGAGGCCGGAGGATATCGTCAACTCGCAGCTTGCGTAGCGGCGTTGGACGCGACAGTGCCGGTCATCGGCCCGGCCTGCCCTTGGAGACGAACACCTGGACCGTCGAGTGCGCAGGTACGGTGTGGCCGGCCTGCGGCACGGAGTTGATGACCGACCCGGCGGGCACGTTCCAGTCGGTGAACTCGTGCACCTCGTAGCGCAGTTCCGCCGTCTCCAGCGCCCTGATGGCCGCGTCCTTGGCCAGATTGGCGACCGGCGGCACACTCACCTGCACCCCGTCGGTCGGCTGCATCGGCGGCGGCGTGGGGGTGCCGAAGGCCATCGAGGGCCCGGGCGCGGGAGCGGACCCGGCGGGGGAGGGCGTGCCGGAGGACATCGGCGCCGAGGCGTTCGCGGGGCCCGCGGGCAGGCCGCCGGAGGGCGACGGACCCGAACCCGGCGCGAGCAGTGCCGCACCCGTGCCGATGGCGACCACCGCGGCCGCCGCCACCGCGCCGCTGAGCACGGTGCGACGGCGCACCGTGCGCCGGATGGCGAGGGCGTCGATGACGGGGGCCGGGGTGTTGTCGGCGAATGCGGTCATGGCGGCGAGGAGTTCCTTGTCGAAGTCGGGGTCGAAGTCGGGGGCGGAGCCGGGGCCAGGGGAGGGGTGGTCGGGATCGTGGGACGGGAAGCGGGTCATCACGCACCTCCGCGCGAGGTCGGCGGCGCGGACGGGACGTCCTGCCGGGGCAGTGCGGCCCGCAGTTTCGCGAGGCCGCGGGCGAGTTGGGAGCGCACGGCGCCGGGGGAGATGTCCAGCGTCTGCGCGATCTCCTGGTCCCCCAGGTCGTGGAGGTAGTACAGGACGACCACGGTGCGCATCCCCATCGGCAGCGTGTGCAGCGCCGTGACGAGCTCCGCGCGCAACTCCACCGACCGGTAGGCGTCGCGCGGGTCGGCGTGCTCGGCGCCGGGCGCCGCGCCGGGCCGCTCACCGGAGCGGCTCAGCCGCCGCCAGCGGTCGTTGGCCAGGTTCACCAGGATCCGGCGCACGTACGCCTCGGGCGCCTCCGCGGCCGCCACCCGCCGCCAGTTGCGGCAGGACCGTTCCAGCGCCTCCTGGACGAGGTCCTCCGCGGTGTGTGCGTCCCCGGTGAGCACGTACGCCGTCCGGAACAGCGCGCCCGAACGCTGCTGTACGAACTCGACGAAGTCGATCCCGGGACTGGCCCTGCGCAGCCTCACCCGCCGCCCTCGCTCTCTTCACTCTTCTCACTCTTCCGCCGTCACCTTCGCCCCCATGACGGACCCCGGCACCGCCCTGCTGCACCGCCACCGCGAAAGTGACGCGGCTCACAACGCTTCGAGGCCGGACGGGCCGGACCACCGCGGCAGCCCGGGGAGCGCGCGCGGGCACACGCGCGGGCACAACGATGCGCAAACGATGCGAGTAGCCCAGGCGGTGGCCGCTCCGAGACGGTCGCCGTGTGCACGCACTGATCGACCGGCCGGCCACCCGGCCCCCGGCACCCCGGCCCCCGGCAGGCGAGACCCCTGGCACCGAACCTTCCGGCACCGACCCGGGCGACGGCGGGCAGGCCGGGCTGCGCACCCTGGCGGCACGCGTGGCCGGCGGCGACGAGCGGGCCTTCGAGGAGCTGTACGCCGCCACCGCCGGAACCGTCCTGGGCCTGGTGCTGCGGGTGCTGCGCGACCACGCCCAGGCCGAGGAGGTCACCCAGGAGGTGTTCCTCCAGGTGTGGCGGGAGGCGGCGCGCTACCGCCCCGAGCGCGGCGAGGTCCTGCCCTGGATGCTCACCCTCGCCCACCGGCGCGCCGTCGACCGGGTCCGTTCCGCCCAGGCCACCGCCGACCGCGACCGCACCGCCGCCCTGCGCGCCTACACCCCGGTCTTCGACGAGGTCGCCGACCAGGTCGAACGCGACCTGGACCGCCGCCGGGAACGCGAACGGGTCCGCCGCGCCCTGGCCTCCCTCACCGACGTCCAGCGCGAATGCCTGCTGCTGGTCTACTACGGCGGCCGCACCCAAGCCCAGGCCGCCGAAGCCCTCGGCGCCCCCCTCGGCACCGTCAAGACCCGCATCCGCGACGCCCTGCTACGCCTGCGCACCCAACTCGCCGACCCCCCACCCCACCCGGCACAGCCCTGCGCCCGCACCTGCCTGCCGAATCTGTAGACCGACCTACATATTCCCCTCGGGCCCGCGGCCGTGGTGGGGGGCCGGGGGGGGGGGGGGCGGCGGGGGGGGGGGGGCGGGGCGCGGGGGGGGGGGGGGGGGGGGGGGGGCGGCGGGGGGGGGGCGCGCGGGGGCCGTCAGATA
>NZ_JBHWIO010000165.1:0-6006 GCF_042732075.1 Kitasatospora sp. NPDC059812 | reverse complement strand
CGTCGCGAGCCCGGCGGGAATGATGAAACACGCCCCAGGTCAGTAGGCGGCGGTGAAGCGGGTGCGGCGGTGCGCGGGCTGCTCGGCCTCGTCGAGCAGGGCGACGGCGAGGTCCTCCATGGAGATCACCGAGGCGTCCTCGGCGTCCACCAGCAGTTCGTCCCGTCCGAGCCGGAAGCGGCCGGTGCGCTCGCCGGGTTCGAGCAGGGCGGCGGGGCTCAGGTAGGTCCAGTCGACGTCCGGGTCGGCGGCGCGGTAGAGGTCGAGCTGCTCGCGGCAGGCCCGGGCGATCGGCCGGAGCTCGGCGGGGAAGCCGGGGTCGTCGGCGAGGGTCGTCCCGCCGCGGCCGGGGAGGGTGAGGCTGCCCGCGCCGCCGACGGCCATCAGGCGCACGCCCGTTCCGGCGAGACCGGCCAGCAGGCCCCGGGTGGCGGCGGACAGCTCGTGCTCGCTGCCGGGCGCCGGGCGGGTGGCGGTGATCACCAGGTCCTGCCCGGCGGCGAGGCGGGCGACGTCCTCGGGGTTGCGGGCGTCGCCGACACCGAGGGCGACGGCGGCCGGCAGGCCGTGCGGTTTGGCGGGGTCGCGCAGGACGGCGGTGATCCGGTGGTGGCGGGCGAGCGCCTCGGTCACCACCCGGCTGCCGACGTTGCCGGTGGCGCCGAACACGGTGATGTGCATGGAGGTTCTCCTGGTGCGGTGGGTGCCAGCGGCTGCTGGGCGGGGATCGGGGAGTGCGGAGGGGAGTTCGGCGGGAGCGGGGCGGGGTCAGGCGTTCTCGCGGACGGGCGGCGCGGCGGCCGGGGCGCTGGGTACGGCGGGCGCGGAGGCCGCGGTGGTGCTGGGGCGGCGCCGGGTCTGGGCCGCGATCAGCGAGCCGAGGACGATCAGTGCGCCGAGCGCCTGGAGCGGGCTGAGGTCCTGCCCGAGGGCCAGCCAGCCGATCGCGGTGGCGACCACCGGGCTGAGCAGCGAGAGGAAGGAGACCGAGGTCGGCGGTAGTGCCCGGATTCCGCGGAACCAGAGCGCGTACGTGAGCGCCGCGCCGATCAGACTGAGGTAGCCGTAGCCGAGCAGGTTGCCGCCGGTGAGGTGGGACGGCGGGGCGCCCTCGACGAACAGCGCGACCGGCACCAGCAGCAGTCCGCCGGCGGTGAGCTGCCAGCCGGTGGTGGCGAGCAGCGGGGCGGGGGAGACCCAGCGCTTGGAGAGGACGACGCCGGTGGCCATGACGACCGCGCCGGCGAGCGCGGCGGCCACGCCGACGGCGTCCAGCTGGGCGTTGGCCCGCAGGACCAGCAGGCTGACGCCCGCGATCCCCGCGATGCCGCAGATCACCGTGCGCGGTGTGAGCCGGTCGCCGAGCAGTGCGGCCGAGAGTCCGGCGGTGATCAGCGGCTGGACGGCGCCGACGGTGGCGGCGACCCCGCCGGGGAGGCGGTAGGCGGCGATGAAGAGGAGGGCGAGGAAGGCGCCGATGTTCAGCGCGCCGAGGACCAGTGCGCGCCACCACCAGCTGCCCTTCGGCAGCCGGCGGGTGACGGCGATCAGCAGCAGCCCTGCGGGCAGGGCCCGGAGGACGGCCGCGAGGAGTGGACGGTGGGGCGGGAGCAGTTCGGTGGTGACGATGTACGTCGACCCCCAGACGGCGGGGGCTATCGCCGTCACCAGCACGATTCCGAGGCGGTTTCTTAGCACTAAGCAAATGTATCTCAGCGCTAAGGCATCTCTCACCGCTTTGACGGGGTGACGTGGCTCACAGTTACCTCATCGCTAAGGAATCCCGGCGGAATCCCCTACCCTGAACCTGTGGCAGATGCAGATCATGTGGACCGAGTAGTCGCGCAATGGGCCGCCGAGCGCCCCGACCTGGACGTCTCCCCGATGGAGGTGATCGGCCGGCTCAAGCGCCTCTACCGCCTGATGGACGCGGAGCTCAACCGGACCTTCGGCGAACACGGCCTGGACGCCGCCTCCTTCGACGTCCTCGCCACCCTCAAACGCAGCGGCCCGCCCTACCGGCTCACCCCCACCGGACTGATGCAGTCCGCCATGGTCACCTCCGGCGCCATCACCCAGCGCCTCGACCGTCTGGAGGCCCGCGGCCTGGTCACCCGCACCCAGAGTGACCAGGACGGCCGCAGCCGCGTGGTCGGGCTCACCCCCGAGGGCCACGCCCTGATCGACCGCGCCCTCCCCGACCACCTCGCCACCGAGCGGCTCCTCCTCGCCGGCCTCGACGCCCCCCGGACCGCCGCGCTCGTCGACGCCATGCGCACCCTCCTGGCCGCCCTCGGCGACAGCCCGGAGTGAGCGGGCGGGCAGGCGGGCGGACCTCCCCGCCCGACCGGCCTACGGGTTGACCGCCACCGCCTTGAAGAAGGTGTAGTGGAACGTCCCGCCCGGCTCGGCCGTGCGGCGCAGTTCGGCGATGCCGCGGTCGAAGGCGTCGGGGGTGGTCAGCCCGGTGGCCAGCGCCTCGGTGCGGACGGCCTCGACCATCGCGACGAAGGTGCGCCGGGTGAAGCCCTCGACCAGGGCGGGGCGGGCGCCGTCGGCGTGGACGGTGCGGGGGCGGACGGCCGCGTCCCGGAAGCCGGCCTCCGCCAGGAGCGGGTACAGGCGGCGCCCGAGCAGGGCGTCGCCGCCCGCCGCCGCCTGGAGCCGCACCAGCAGGTCGACCGCGTCGCGGGCCGCCGGGCCCTGCGGGTGGAAGAAGGCCGAGCCGTGGTCGCCCTCGATCACCGTGATCGTCCCGCCCGGCCGCAGCACCCGCCGCAGCGCGGTCAACGCGGCCACCGGATCGGCCAGGTGCTCCAGCACGAAGCACACGAAGACGTGGTCGAACGCGCCGTCCGGGAAGGGGAGTCGGTGCAGGTCGCCGTGGTGCCAGGTGACCCGCGCGGTGGGCGCCTCGGCCGCCACCCGGGCCCGGGCCTGCGCCAGCGACTCCGCCGAGACGTCCACCGCCGTCAGCAGCACGCCGGGACTGGCGGCCAGCAGGTGCGCGGTCTGCGCCCCCACCCCGCAGCCGGCCTCCAGCACCCGGCTGCCCGCCGGGTACGCGGTGCCCGCGTGCAGCAGCTCGGCGAGGGTGTCCGCCTGGTCGCCGAGCCGTTGCGCCTCGGTCTCCGAGTGGCCGTGGACGTAACCCGGGACGTAGCCGGTGAGGTGGTCGGGGCCTTCGGTGTCCTGCCGGCCGTTCAGTGGTGCCGTTTCCGTGGTCATGGCCCCACCCTCACGCCACAATGGCCCGGTGAACAGGTCCAAAGAAGCGCCGGACGACAGGTCCAAACAGGCGGACCCGGGCGCCGACTTCCTCCAGCTCGACACCGCCGACGCCCCGCCCGGCGGCCTGACCGGCTGGCTCGCCCGCCGACTGCGCGAGGCCATCGCCGACGGCCGCCTCCCCACGGGCAGCAGGCTGCCCGCCACCCGGGGGCTGGCGGCCGAACTCGGCGTCTCCCGGGGAGTGGTGACCGACGCCTACCGGCGCCTCGCCGAGGAGGGCCAGATCGCCGGCCGGGGCAGGGGCGGCACCGTCGTCGTCGCGGTTCCGGCGCCGCCCGCGCCCCCGTTGTCAGCCACACCCCCGGCCCCGCCGCGCGCCCGGCCGGAGCCCGTCCTGTTCCACGCGGACCCCGACCCCGAGGTGTTCGACCTGCTGCGCGGCACGCCCGCCCGGATCGACCTCACGCCCGGCGTGCCCGACCTCGCCGCCTTCCCCCGCACCGCCTGGCTGCGAGCCGAACGCGCCGTCCTCGACGGCCTCGCCGCCGCCGACCTCGGCTACGGCGACGTCCGCGGCACCCCCGCACTGCGCCGGGCCGTCGCCCACTGGCTGGCCCGCAACCGGGGCATCCGCGCCGACCCGGACGAGGTGCTGATCGTCGCCGGGACGGCCCAGGCCCTCGCCCTGCTCGGCCGGGCCCTCGGCCGGATGGGCGTCACCGAGGTCGCCGTCGAGGACCCGGGCTCGCTCGGCGCCCGCCAGCACCTCGCCCACTGGCTCGCAGCGACCCCGCCCGTCCCGGTCGACGCCGAGGGCGTCCGGGTCGACGCGCTGCGCGCCACCGGCGCCCCGGCCGTCCTGCTCACCCCGGCCCACCAGTACCCGACCGGGGTCGTCCTCGGCGGCGAGCGGCGGCGCGAAATGCTGCGCTGGGCGGGCGAGGGCGGCCTGGTCATCGAGGACGACTACGACGCCGAGCACCGCTACGACCGCCCGCCCGTCCCCGCGCTGCGCGCCGCCCTGCCGGAGCAGGTCTGCTACGCGGGCAGCATCTCCAAGCTGCTCGCCCCCGCGCTGCGCACCGGCTGGCTGCTGGTGCCGCCGCGGCTGCGCGAGGCCGTCCTGGAGGCCAAGCGGTTCGCCGACCTGGGCAACCCGGTGCTGCCGCAGCTGGTGCTGGCCCGGCTGATGGAGTCCGGCGAACTCGACCGCCACCTGCGGCTGTTGCGTCACCGCCACCGCCGCCGACGGGACGCGATGATCGCCGCCGTCCACGCCCACCTCCCCGGCGCCACCGTCCACGGCGCGGCGGCCGGCCTGCACCTGATGCTCACCCTGCCGCCCGGGGTCCGCTGCACGGACACCGAACTGGCCACAGCGGCGCTCGCCGAGGGCGTCAAGGTGCAGCCGCTGTCCTGGCACGCGCGGCTGCCGTACCCGCCGGGACTGGTGCTCGGCTACGCGGCGGGTGCGCCGGGGGAGATCGCGGAGGGGATCGCCGTCCTGGGGCGGTTGCTGCGCCGGTAGGGCTGAGGGCTGAGGTCTGAGGGCGGCCGGTGCCCGGGTCCCCCGTCCGCGCGGGCGCGGGTGTGCTCCTCCGGGGTCCGGGCTATGGTGGCGACGGGCTCGGGTGCCTTGACGGCCTCGGGTGCCTTGACGGGCCGTATCCCGCTGCCGACCTCAGGGAGGCGTGATGGCCGTGCTTCGGCGCACCGTCCAGTTCGGCGCGATGCTGGTGGTGTTGGCGGCCACGCTCGGGCCGGTTCCGGCCGGGTCAGTGTCGGCGTCGGCACCGGCGTCCGTGCCGGAGTCGATATCGGACGTGCCGGGGTCGATACCCGGGAGGGTCAGTGCCCCGGGTGAGGGGACGGTGGTGGCGGAGATGGCCGATCAGGACGCGCGGCAGCTCGCGGGGCGCCGGATCGTACTCTCCTACGCCGGTCCGACACCGCCGCCGGGCGTGCTGCAGACGATTCGGGAGGGGCGGGCGGCCGGGGTCATCCTGTTCGCCGAGAATGTCACGAGCCCGGCGCAACTCGCCGAGGCCGTCGGTCAGTTGCGGCAGGCGGCGGCGCAGTCGCCGGTGTCCGAGGGGCTGTTGCTGATGACCGACCAGGAAGGCGGCAAGGTGCGCCGCCTGCCCGGCGAGCCCGAACTCTCCGCCCGCCGGACCGGATCGGAGCCCGACCCGCTCGGCGCGGCGGGCCGCGCCGGGGTCGGCGCCGCCGGGACGCTCGCGGACGCGGGGCTCAACGTGAACCTCGCGCCGGTGCTGGACGTCTACGACACCCCGGGCAACTTCATCGACCGCCATGAGCGCTCCTACGGTCAGGACCCCGCCGGCGTCGGCGAGTTGGGCAGCGCCTTCCTCGCCGCCCAGCAGGGCCTGGGCGTCGCCGCCACCGCCAAGCACTTCCCCGGGCTGGGCTCGGCCGTCAACGGCGAGAACACCGATGACCGCCCCGTCACCCTGTCCGTGCCGCTGGACGAGCTGCGCACCCGCGGCGAGGAGCCCTACCGGGCGGCCATCGCGGCGGGCGTCCGGCTGGTGATGGCCTCCTGGGCGGTCTACCCGGCGCTCGACCCGGACCGCCCGGCGGGGATGTCGCCCGCCGTGGTCGAGGGCGAGCTGCGCGGCCGTCTGGGCTTCCGGGGCGTCACCGTCACCGACGCCCTGGAGGCCGAGGCCCTCGCCCCGTACGGCGGCCCCGGCGACCGCGCGGTGGCCGCCGCCGAGGCCGGGATGGACCTGATCCTCTGCTCCGCCCGTGACT
>NZ_JBHWIO010000164.1:0-6015 GCF_042732075.1 Kitasatospora sp. NPDC059812 | reverse complement strand
AAGCGAATCGGCCGCAATCCAATAAAACGAACACGCCGAATAAGAACCAAGCCGCGACAAGACGCGACCCAGCCCGAACCAGGAAATGGTGTTTCGAAAGGATTGGCCACCGCGGGACCGTCCGCGCCGATGCGTGTCCGGTGCTCCCTGCCGAGCGACTGGCTGACAGTACCCCTCCTCGGCGCCCAAGGCAAATACCCGGCCCGGGACCGTTCAGGCGCGCGCCGCGCGGCCGCCACACGGGACCGAACCGGTGGTTCCGGGCCCCCTGGCTACGGGCTCCGTCCCGGCGGTGGAAGGCATCACGGTGCCGGCCGGCGCGGCCGGCTGCCGACCGACCCCCCGAGGAAGCCATGGATGTGGCCAGTACCGTCACGCTCTCCGTCAACGGTGACCAGCACACCCTTGAGGTGGACCACCGCCGCACGCTGCTCGACCTGCTGCGCGAGCGGTTGGCGCTGACAGGGGCGAAGAAGGGATGCGACCACGGACAGTGCGGGGCGTGCACGGTGCTGCTGGACGGGCGGCGGGTGAACAGCTGCCTGGTGCTCGCGGTCGCACAGGACGGGGCCGCGGTCACCACGGTCGAGGGCCTGGCCTCCGGCGACCGGCCGCACCCGCTCCAGCGGGCGTTCATCGAGTACGACGCGTTCCAGTGCGGCTTCTGCACGCCCGGGCAGCTCTGCTCGGCGGTCGGGATGCTCGCGGAGGCGGCGAAGGGCTGGCCGAGCGCCGTGACGGACGCCGACGCGCAGGCGCCGTCGTCGCTGGACGAGGCGGAGATCCGCGAACGCCTGAGCGGCAACCTCTGCCGGTGCGGCGCCTACCCCGGCATCGTCCGGGCCGTCCGGGAGGTCGCCCCGTGAAGCCCTTCGGCTACCACCGGCCCGCCGACGTCGCCTCGGCCGTGGCGCTGGCCGCGCAGGTTCCAGGAGCCAGGTTCCTCGCCGGCGGCACCAACCTGGTCGACCTGCTCAAGCTCGGTGTGGAGGCACCGGAGCTGCTGGTGGACGTGAGCCGGCTGCCGCTCGGCCTGGTGGAACCGGTCTCCGGCGGCGGCCTGCGAATCGGCGCGACGGTGCCCAACAGCGAGCTGGCCGCGCACCCGCTGGTCCGGCTGCACTATCCCGCGCTGTCCCAGGCCCTGCTGTCGGGCGCGTCCGGGCAGCTGCGCAACCTCGCCACCACCGCCGGCAACCTGCTCCAGCGCACCCGCTGCCCGTACTTCCAGGACGTCACCAAGCCGTGCAACAAGCGTGTCGCCGGCTCCGGCTGCCCCGCGCGCGAGGGCGTGCACAGGGATCTGGCCGTGCTGGGGGCCTCCGCGGCCTGCGTGGCCACCCACCCGTCCGACCTCGCGGTGGCACTGGCGGCGCTGGACGCCGAGGTGCGGCTGACCGGTCCGGCCGGGTCCCGCTGCTGCCCGCTCACCGAGTTCTACCGACTGCCCGGGGACACCCCCGCCCGCGAGACGGGGCTTCGCCCCGGCGAGCTGATCACCGCGGTCGACCTGCCACCGCCGTGGTCGGGCACCCGCTCGGCCTACCGCAAGGTCCGCGAGCGGGCCTCGTTCGCCTTCGCCACCGTCTCGGTCGCCGCCGCACTGGTGGTGCGCGAGGGGCGGGTGGCACGGATCGCACTGGCGCTCGGCGCAGTGGCGGCGAAGCCCTGGCGGGCGACGGTCGCCGAGCGGGCGCTGCTCGGGCAGCCCGCCACCGAGGAGGCCTTCAGGACCGCGCTGGACGCCGAGCTGGCGGCCGCCCGGCCGCTGCGGGACAACGCGTTCAAGGTGCCGCTGGCACGCGAGGTGGCCGTACGGGTCCTCGCCGACCTCACACCGCAGCAGGAGGAGGACCTCGGATGACGGCTCACCAGGATCACCAGGAGCACCAGGGTCGCCAGGAGCACCGGGACCGCCAGGACCACCAGGCGCACCAGGCGCACCGGGAGCACCGGGACACCTCGCTGACCCGGGTGGAGGGGCCCGACAAGGTCACCGGCCGTGCCCGTTACGCGGCCGACCACCACCCGGCCGGCACCGCCTACGCCTGGCTCGTCACCGCCTCGCTCGCGCGCGGCGTGGTGGACGCCGTCGAGGACGCCGACGCTCTCGCCGACCCGGCCGTCCTCGCGGTGATCACCCACCGCAACGCCGAGCGGCTGGCCCCGACCGACGACCCGACGCTGGCCGTGCTCCAGTCCGCGCGGATCGCCCATCACGGGCAGCCGGTCGCGCTGGTGGTCGCCGAGACCCCGGAGGCCGCCCGGGCCGGCGCCCGCGCGCTGCGGATCAGCTGCACCCCGGAGCCGCACGACGTCCTGCTGACCGCCGACCACCCGGGCCTCTACACCCCCGAGGAGGCCAACGGCGGCTACCCCGCGGAGCGTGCCAGAGGCGACTTCGACAAGGCCTACCGGACTGCCCTGAACCGGGTGGACGCCACCTACCACCTGCCGCCGCTGCACAACCACCCCATGGAGCCGCACGCCGCGACGGCCGCCTGGGACGGCGGCCGGCTCACCGTCCACGACGCCAGCCAGGGCTCCGGCAACAGCCAGGAGAACCTGTCGAAGCTCTTCGGCCTGCGCGCCGAGGACGTCCTGGTGGTCAGCGAGCACGTCGGCGGCGGCTTCGGTTCCAAGGGCACCACCCGGGCGCCCACGGTGCTGGCCGCACTGGCCGCCCGCGCGGTCGGACGGCCGGTCCAGCTCTGCCTGGCCCGCGCCCAGCTGGCCGACCTGGTCGGGCACCGCTCCCCCACCGTCCAACGGGTCCGGATCGGCGCCGACACCACCGGCCGGATCTCGGCCCTCGCTCACGAGGTGGCCACCCGCAGCTCCACGCTGCGCGAATTCGTCGAGCAGGCCGCCGTCCCCGCCCGGATGATGTACGCCGCGCCGCACAGCCGCACCGTCCACCGGGTCGCCCGGCTCGACGTGCCCACCCCCTCCTGGATGCGGGCGCCCGGTGAGTGCCCCGGCATGTTCGCGCTCGAGTCCGCCATGGACGAACTGGCCGTGGCCTGCGGCCTCGACCCCGTCGAACTGCGGATCCGCAACGAGCCCGCGTTCGAGCCGGACAGCGGGAAGCCGTTCAGCAGCCGCCGCCTGGTCGAGTGCCTGCGCGAGGGCGCCCGGCGCTTCGGCTGGGCCGACCGCGACCCCCGCCCCGGTGTCCGCCGGGACGGCCGGCTGCTGCTCGGCACAGGAGTGGCGGCCTCGACCTACCCCGTGCTGGTCGGTCCCGCGACCGCGGAGGCGCACGCCCGCCCCGACGGAAGCTTCCTGCTGCGGATCAACGCCACCGACATCGGCACCGGGGCGCGCACCGCGCTGGTGCGGATCGCCGCCGACGCCCTGCGGGTCGCACCCGAGCGCGTCGAGCTGCGGATCGGCCGCAGCGACCTGCCGAAGGCACCGCTGGCGGGCGGCTCCTCCGGCACCGCCTCCTGGGGATGGGCCGTGCACCGGGCCTGCGAGGAGCTGCGCACGGCACTGGCCGAGCAGGGCGGGCGGCCGCCCACCGGCGGGCTGACCCGACACGCCGACACCGCCGAGGAGGTGGGGAGCACCGGCCAGGAGTACGCGCGGCACGCCTTCGGCGCGCAGTTCGCCGAGGTCCAGGTCGACCAGGACACCGCCGAGGTGCGGGTGCGCCGCCTGCTCGGGGTGTTCGCGGCCGGACGCGTCATCAACCCGTTGGCCGCGCGGAGCCAGCTGACCGGCGCGATGATCATGGGGCTGTCGATGGCCCTGCTGGAGCACAGCACCACCGACCCGTCCTTCGGCGGGCACGTCGAGCGCGACCTGGCCGCCTACCACGTCGCCGCGCACGCCGACGTCACCGCGGTCGACGCGTACTGGATCGACGACCCCGACCCTCACCTCAACCCGATGGGCTCCAAGGGCATCGGAGAACTGGGCATCGTGGGGACGGCGGCGGCGATCAGCAATGCCGTGCACCACGCCACCGGCGTCCGGGTCCGCGAACTGCCCATCCGGCCCGAGTCCCTGATCGGCCGCTGACCCGACCCCGGCCGGACACCGCCCCGTGGCCCGACAGCGCCCCCGGTCTGTTCGTTTGCCCGGCCGTGTTCGTTTGCCCGGCCGGACCGGGCCGCGTCCGGGACACGAGCGCGCGTCCCGCCCCGCATCCGATGTCCGCGCAGTAGCATCGCTTTAAACCTCTTTGGGATATTTTCTGGCCAATCAGCGATGGGCCGACCGCACGCAGGAAAGCCGTCCGTCGGCGTTGGGGGAGATGTGACCGTCGTCGCCGCCGTGGCCCGCTCCACCCGAGTCCGGCCGCTCTCCTCCGCCGACCTGCTGGCCGAAGCGGTCACCCGGGCCGGACTCTGGGAGCGACTGGCCGGGCGGGCGCACGGCGACCCGGGAGCGGTCGCGGTGCTGCTGACACCGGGCGCGTCCGCGTACGGCGACCCGGCGACCGCGGTCAGCGCCGCCCTGGTGGAGCACCTGATCGACCTGCTGCACGACCGGGGCTACCGCGACGTCACCGTCGGCGCCGCCCGCTGCGGCCCCGACACCTGGCTGGCCGGCCCCCAGCTCGTCGACACCTGCCGCCGGCTCGGCTACGGCGGGCGGACCCCGCAGGACAACGCCTACCGCGTCGTGGACCTGTCGGAGGAGGTCGAACCGGCGGACTTCCCCGCCTCCGCGGTGCTGCACGGCAGCGGCATGGCGCGCAGTTGGCTGGAGGCGGGCTTCCGGATCAACATCGCGAAGAACAGCACCCACCCGGAGTTCGGCTACGCCCTGTGCCTGGCCAACCTGTTCGGCGTGCTCCCGCAGGACGACAAGCACCACCACTACCGCGCCCGACGCGACGGCGCCGAGGTCATCGTGGACCTGCTGGGCTCCTACCCGCCGGACTTCCACCTCATCGACGCCGTGGTGAGCAGCCACGGCTGCGCCGGATCGCAGGTCGGCAGGCCGCTGCGGACGGAGACGGTGATCGCCGCGCCGGACGGCGTCCTGGCGGACCTGGTCGGCGCACTGCTCATGGGCGTCGACCCCGTCTCGTCGCCGCTCAACGCGCGGGTGCTCAGCGACCGGGGCCTGCCGGACGCCTACCGGATCGACGGCGACCTGACGCCCTACCAGGGCTGGCGTAACCCGCCGAGGTCCCTGGTCGAGGCGGTGCGCCGGCTCGCTCCGGACGGGCGGGCCCACCGACTGTTCAGCATCGCCGCCTGGCACGTGGCCCCGGGAGCGGCGGAAGTCACCGATCCGGCGCTCGCCCGGCTCTCCCGCCTCCTCACCTCGCTCATCCGCGCCGCGGACGCGAACCCGGCGGCGGCCGCCGCCCTGTGCACGATGGTCGGCGCGGCGGCCTCGGCCTCCTCCACCGTCCGCGCCTGGCGGACCGGGAACGCCAAGCACGGCATCCGGCGCCGGGACGTCTCCCTCGCGGTCGACCCGGACGCCTACACCCACGAGGACTTCGACCGGATCACCGGCCTCCTGCGGCCGCTGGAGACGGTGATCGACGCGCTGCCCGCGGACGCCTGGCAGATGCGCTGGCAGCACGTGGGCCACTCGATCCTGTTCGGCTGCGAACGCACCGTCAACGCGCCGTACCCGGAGTTCGTACGGCGGGTCGACATCAGCCGGTCCATCAGCTACATGACCGACTACCTCGGCGGACGGGTCCACGTGGTCTCCCACGACGCCCAGGGGCGGCCCACCCGTCAGATCGAACGCAACCTGTACCTGGCGCAGCCGAACTACCTGGCGTACTCCGGCGGCCCGCCCATCGACGTCTGCAAGCTGGAGTCGGTGGACTACGGCGAACAGCGGCAGCGGATCTCCTGGCGCACGGTCCACAGCCCGAACGGATCCGCCGAGTACGACGACGGGTCGGTGACCTTCCTCCCCGCCGACGGCGGCGAGGGGGCCCCCCGCCGGGAGGACGGGGGCCCCCCCCGGGGCCACCACCCCGCCAGCGCCGGGGTGACACCCCCCCCCACCCCGCACCCGCCCGGCCCCCCCCGC
>NZ_JBHWIO010000163.1:0-6262 GCF_042732075.1 Kitasatospora sp. NPDC059812 | reverse complement strand
GTGTATAAGACACACCCCCTGACGGGCCGAAGTCGGTCGAGAACACCCCCGGAGGGGGGTGGCCAGGGTCCGGGACCGCCGGCCGCCCCCGGCGTGGCCGGGGGCGGCGCCTCGCGTTCGAGGCGTGCGGCAGTGTCACCGGCGGGGTGCCGCGTAGGCGCGCAGGAAGGCCCGGACGCCGGCGACGATGATCTCCTCGGTCTCCGCCCGGTCCAGCGGGTATGCGCCCCAGTACGAACGCTGGGTGACCTCCGTCGCGGTCAGCAGCACGAAGTGTGCGGCCGCCCGCCCCGGGTCCGGTGTCTCCAGCCACCCGTCCTCGGCCAGTTCCCCGAACCGCTGCCCGAGGGCGGTGAACACCCGTCGCGGTCCGGCCTCCTGCCAGGCGTCCAGGGCGGCCTTCGGCAGGTGCCGGGCCTCGGCGTTGATCTGGCGTACCAGCCCGAAGTGGTCGGCGAACTCGGTCAGCGGTGTCACCCAGGCCAGGGCGAACGCGGTGAGGTCCGCCTCCAGGTCGGTGACCTTTCCGAGCCTGCGCTCGATGATGTCCAGCTGGGCGTCGGCGACCTGCGCCGCGCTCTCCCGGACGACGGTCTGGAAGAGCAGTTCCTTGCCGGTGAAGTGGTTGTAGATGGTGCGGGTGGACACCCCGGCCTCCGCCGCGATGGCGTCGATGCTGGCGCGGGTGTAGCCGTCCCGGCCGAAGATCGTGCGGGCGGCCCGGGTGATGGCCTGGCGCTTCTCGGCCAGCCCCCGGCGGGGCCGGTCCGGTGTTTCCTGCCGGCTGGTCATGGGGTCTCCTTCATTGCCACTGCCTCGAAAAGTTGCAGTCATCGTTGTACTTGTTGCCATACACGTTGTACTTTACCTGACGTGCCGTCCGAACGGGCGGTGACAGAACAGCAGCGCACCCCTGGAGACAGCCATGTCCGAGACCCCGTTCCGCCTCGCCGTCATCATCGCCAGCACCCGGCAGGGCCGCTTCGCGCCCACCGTCGCCGACTGGTTCGTCCGCACTGCCGGGCAGCGCGCGGACCTCGACATCGACGTCGTCGACCTGGCCGAGCACCCGCTGGCTCACGTGGGCGAGGAGCCCACCGCCGAGCAGGCCGAACGGCACGCGGCCCTCTCGCCCCGACTGGCCGCCGCCGACGCCTTCGTGGTGGTCACTCCGGAGTACAACCACAGCTTCCCGGCCGCCCTCAAGAACGCCATCGACCTGCACGGCGCCGAGTGGCGGGCCAAGCCGGTCGGATTCGTCTCCTACGGCGGGCTCGGCGGCGGGCTGCGCGCGGTCGAGCAGCTCCGGCTGGTCTTCGCCGAGCTGCACGCCGTCACCGTCCGGGACACCGTCAGCTTCCACAACGTCTGGGGCCTCTTCGGCGAGGACGGCGAGCCGGTCGACCCGACCGTCCAGAGCGGCGCCGCCAAGGGCATGCTCGACCAGCTCACCTGGTGGGCGCACGCGCTTCGGGACGCCCGCACCGTCCGCCCGTACGGCGTCTGAACCGCGACCGGGGGGAACGAAGATGAGCACCGCCACCGAGCCGGTCACGGCCGGGACGACCACCGACACGGCCACTGCGGCCGCACCCGGCCCGCGCACTGCGGCCGTCGCCGCCGTTGTGGTCCTCGGCTCGCTGATGACCGTCCTCGACACCACGATCGTCAACGTCGCCCTCAACCGCCTCGCCGGGGACTTCGGTGCCCCGCTGGCCACCATCCAATGGGTCACCACCGGCTATACCCTGGCGCTCGCCACCGTCACGCCGGTCACCGCCTGGGCGATCGGACGGTTCGGCACCCGCCGCCTGTACCTGATGGCGCTCACCCTGTTCGTGCTCGGCTCGGCGCTGGCCGGCGCCGCCTGGGACGCTCCCTCGCTGATCGCCTTCCGCGTCCTTCAGGGCCTGGGCGGAGGCATGGTGATGCCGGTCGGGATGACCGTCCTGGTCCGCGCCTGCGACCCGGCCCGCACCGGCCGCACCATGAGCGTGCTCGGCATCCCCGTCCTGATCGGCCCGCTGGCCGGGCCGGTGCTCGGCGGCTGGCTGGTCGACGAGGCCTCCTGGCGCTGGGTCTTCCTGGTCAACCTGCCGCTCGGCGCGCTCGCCCTCATCCTCGCCGCCCGGCTGCTGCCCCGCGACGGCGCCGGCACCCGCCGCAGGCTGGACCTGCCCGGCCTGCTGATGCTCTCCCCGGGCCTGGCCGCACTGATCTACGGGCTGGGCGCCGGGCACGGACACCTCGCCGCGGCCGGCAGCCTGCTGCCCATCCTGGCCGGCGCGACCCTGGTCGCGGGCTTCGTCGTCCGGGCGCTGACCGTCGGGGAGCCGCTGATCGACCTGCGGCTGCTGGCCCGGCGCGCCTTCGCCGGGCCCGCCGCCACCATCGCCCTGTTCGGCTGCGGCTACTTCGGTTCGATGCTGCTGCTCCCGCTCTACTACCAGCTGGTGCGCGGCCAAAGCGCCACCGACGTCGGCCTGCTCGGCATCCCGCAGGCGCTCGCCACCGGCATCACCATGCAGTTCTCCGGCCGGCTGTCCGACCGCTTCGCCCCCGGCCGGATCGTGGTCACCGGCACCGTCCTGGCCGCCACCGGCTTCCTCGGCTTCACCGTCCAGGTCGCCGCCGACACCCCGTACCCTCACCTGATCGCCGCCCTGGCGGTGATGGGGACCGGCATCGGCATGACGCTGATGCCGGCCATGGCGGCCGCCACCCGCAGCGTCGCCCCGACCGAGGTCCCGGCCGCCACCACCCTGGTCACCATCGTCCAGCAGGTCTCCGGCTCGGTCGGTACCGCCCTGATGTCCGTCCTGCTCACCGGGGCCATGGCCGACCGGCTGCCGACCACGGTCGCCGGCGGGGAAGCCGGCGGCGCACTGGCCACCGTGCAGGGCCTGGACGGCGCCGCGCGGGCCGCGCTCGCCCCCGGCCTCGCGGACGCCTTCCGGGACACCTACGGCTGGGCCGTCGCCCTGCTCGCGCTCGCCCTGCTGCCCGCACTGTCGCTCTCCCGCCAAGCCCCGGGCGGCGGCGCCGCCGGGAGCGCCAAGTCACGCCGAGTGCACACCTCCTGACGAACTCCACCAAACCCCCATCGAGCCTCCCCCACCCCGTACGCGGATTTCGCTACCGGTGGGGGTCGGCCCATTCGGTCAGCCCGGCCGGCAGCAGGTGCGCCTGGCCGCGGGTCAGCGCGCGCTGCGGGTTGAGGACCGCGACCGGCGTGCCCTCCCCGCCCAGCAGCGCCACCCCGCCCGCCCGGCGCGGATCGTCCAGGCTCCACCCGGCCGTCGCCGTGATGCCGTGTGCCTGCGCGAGGTGGGCGATCGCCCGTGCCACCCGCGGACGGTCCACGGCCTCTTCCCGGGCCGCGGTCGCCGCCGCGGTGCCGCGTACCGCGGCCTCGGCCTTCATCGCCTGGAACCGGTGCCGCTCCCGGCTGACCTCGTCCAGCCCGCGGATCTGGGCCCGCCGGGCCTCCAGCCGGCGCTGACCCGCCTCCCCCTCGCTCTCGCGCTGCCGGGCGGCGTTCCCCGCCTCTGTTCGGGCTGCGAGACTGTGATCATGACCCCTGACCGTCGCAACCTTGGCCTGCCTGCCTTCTCCGAGCCCGCCACCGACGCTCCCGTGCCCGCCCAGTCCGGTGGGCGCCGGCTGTTGCCGGTGGAGCAGGGCGCGAACTTCCGCCAGCCGCCCGGCGAGACCACGCCCGTCCCCTCCCCGGCCCGGCGCCTGCGCGCCGTCGGCGGTCTGACCTTCTCCGACCCGGACCGGCAGATCTGATCGGCTACGGCTGGATCGCCAGCAGCTTCAGTGCAGGAGCTGCGGCCAGCTGCGGCCAGCGCCTCACTGCTTGTTGTCGCGGGATGGCTGCCCCGTGCCGGCCTGATGCTGGCCGGGACACTGCTCGTGGGCTGCGCGGGCGCGGCCACCATCGCGCTGGTCGGCCCTGTGGCTCGCCGCGGTGCTGGCTGCGGTCATCGGACTGTGTGCGGGCGTCTTCGGCAGTCTGAACAACGCCCTCATACAGACCGCGGCAGACCCGGCCTGTCCCGGCCGGGTCACCTCCGTCGTCATGCTCACCATGGTCGGTATCGCCCCCCTCGGCTACCCGCTGGTCGGTGCCGCCATCGGGGCCTGGTGCGCCGCCCCGGTATTCGGAGCCTGCGGCATCTTCGCCAGCCTAGGCGTGGCCATCGCCCTGGCCTCCAACGCGGTGCGCCACGCCGAACTGCCCCAGCCGAGGGCCAGGCGTGACCGCCTGAGCAACCCAACCGCAGCCCAGTGAACCCAGCCCCGTTGGATTCCTGACTGGCCAAACGCCGCTCGGAAGCCTCCCCACTCTCGAACCGGAACCGCCAAGGCGGTGCCCGCCCGCAGGGGCCGAGGGGAAAGCAGAATCTGACCGGCGTGCTCGAAGGTAACAGTGCGTGGCCCCTCAACAGCCCCCGCACCAGACTGACCTACGGGCTCAAGATCCCAAGAGACAAGCGGAGTCGACCGGCCGGGCACCAGCCCCACATGTTTTCACGCCGCACGGCATCCCCGCCCGAGGCTGGCAGCGCAGCCCGGGAGATGCGGTGGCCTTGCTCACCTACGCGGCATGCCTTGTCCCTACGCCCGTGGCGCGCCATGCCACCGTGCGTCCGCGCCTGGTGCCTAGGGTGGCCTCAGGAGGTAGGGAATGCGGGTAGGACTGCACGCGCTCGGCATCGGTAACGGTGCCCGCCCTGAAGTGATCGCGGCCGTCGCCACCGCAGCGGAGTCGCATGGCTTCGCCAGGCTGTGGTGCGGTGAGCATGTGGTGCTCGTGGACACGCCCGCGTCCCGTTACCCCTACTCCGCGGACGGCCAGATCGCCGTGCCCGCGGACGCGGACTGGCTGGACCCGCTGCTCGCCCTGAGCTTCGCCGCGGCAGTCACCAGCCGGATCGAGCTCGCCACCGGCGTGCTCCTGCTGCCCGAGCACAACCCGGTGGTGGTCGCCAAGCAGGCCGCCACCCTCGACAGGCTTTCCGCCGGACGGTTCAGCCTCGGCATCGGAGCGGGCTGGTCAGCCGAGGAGTTCGCCGCCCTCGGCGTCCCCTTCACCGGACGCGGACGCCGTACCGACGAGTACCTCACCGCGATGCGCACCCTCTGGGCCAAGGACCCCGCCTCCTTCACCGGGGAGTTCACCCGCTTCGACGCGATCCGGGTCAACCCAAAGCCGCTGCGCGGCGCCCAACTCCCGGTCGTGGTCGGCGGCAACAGCAACACCGCCCTGCGCCGCGCGGCCACACTCGGCGACGGCTGGTACGGCTTCAACATCCCCGTCGCCGACGTCCCCGAACGCATCGCCGTCCTCGTCGACGAGTGCGCCCGACGCGGCCGCACTCCCGGTGAACTCACCATCGCTGTCGCACTGAGTGACGGCCACCCGGAGCATCTTCCAGAACTCGCCGCAGCCGGCATCACCGAGGTCGTCGTCGTCGGAGCGCCCCCGCCGACCCCTGACGCGGCCGTCACCTGGGTCGCGGAACTCGCCCGGACGTGGATGCCCCCGGCCGAATGACCAGGGCACCACGCCAGGCGCCAGCGCCAGCCTATTGTTTTCACGCCGCACGGTGTCCCCGCCCGGGGCCAAGATGACTGACCTGCGGCCCCAGCAACGGCCCGACATCGCCATAGCCTGCGCGATGCATTCGCACATGTCGCCTCGCCGTGGCGCTGTTGACCACGGGCGGGAAGCCGACAAATCACACCACGGTCAGGCGCGGTGAACAGCAGACCCGGCAGTCCGGGCTGAGGAACGTCTCCCGGGTGAACGCCTCAAAGTTGCCGGCGTAGATGGCCTCCCACAGGTCCTCGCTGTACTCGTGCACGCACACCCGATCCTCCGAGGAGGCGTCCTCGACAGTGAAATAGGGGAAGCTGTGCCGGGCGGCGGCGATACGGGGGTCGGCGCCGCAGACGGCAACGGCCGGGTTCACCCACAGCCGGACGATGCCGTCGGCCCGCCCGTCCAGGTGAACGAAGCGGTGCTCGGCAAACCAGTCCAGCTCCGCCAGCATCAGCGCCTCGCTCCGGTCGTACAGCTCGGCCATCTGAGCTTCCCCCGGTGTGTGGGAGGTGCTGATTAGCTGGTCAGGGCGGGTGTGGGTGGTTCGATGGCCACTGGTTCGGCCGTCGCCTGGTCGGCGTAGTACTTTGCCTCGTACTCGTCCGGGCTGAGCCAGCCGAGTCGTTTCTGGATGCGGCGGGTGTTGTACCA
>NZ_JBHWIO010000162.1:4440-6617 GCF_042732075.1 Kitasatospora sp. NPDC059812 | reverse complement strand
CGGAGCGCGCGCCACCCCGCCCTCCGCCCCCCCCCCCCCCCCCCCGCCCCCCCCCCGCGGGCGGTCACCGCCGGGGCCCCCCCGGTCTGCGGGGCGGGCCCCTCGGCGTTTGTGCTGGTCGGGATGGGTGCGTGGGGTGGGGGGGCAGGGTTCGATGCTGTGTCGTCTGGGGGTCCAGTTGCTGGGGGTGTTCGGGGTGTAGCGGTTGGCGGGGCGACGACGGGCGGGTTGGGTGGCGCTCTGGAGGGTGTCGAGCCAGGCGGCGAGTTTGCGGTGGTTGGCGTGGGCGAGCTGGAAGGCGAGGAGGAGGGGCTGGGCGGCGTGGCCGCGGATACGGCGGGTGCGGGAGCGTTCGAGGGCTTCGTGGTCCTTGGCGTACTGGTTGAAATGCTCGACGCGGTTGCGCAGGTGGAAGCAGAGGTGGACCCAGTCGGGTCGGGCGTGGTCGAGTTCCTGCCGGAGGCGGATCCCGGTGTCGCGGTGGAAGGTGAGGGACTCGCGCACGCACACCTCGGGGTGCCCGGCGGGCGTGGGGGCGGGGTCGATGGGGACGAGACGGGGGTCGCGTCCGAGGCTGCGGGGCTTGATGGGGCAGGCGGCGGTGGGGTGGGTTCCGGCGGCCGGGCACAGCAAGCGGCGGGCCCCGCGCTGGTCGGGGGCGGCTTTGGGACGCAGGCGGTAGGCGGGGCGGGCGTCGACGCGGTGGCGCCAGGTGGTGCGGTCGATCTTCTTGTTGAGGAGGTCGGCGGTGGCGGTGATCAGCGGGGCGGGGATGTTCGGGCAGTACCAGGTGCCGTCGACGAGCAGGGCTCCGGCGTGGCTGCCCTGGATGCCGAGCTGGTCGCGGCGGTAGTCCCACAGCGGCCGGTAGCCGAGGTCGAGCAGGGGGAGGTGGAACGTGTCGGGCTGGGCGCTGCTGTAGGCGCGGTCGGCGGCGAGCCAGCCCGGCTTGTATCCGCGCCGGTTGGGGTCCTGGAGGGCGGTGAGGGCGTTGCCGGCGGGGTCGTGTCCGGGCTTGTGGACGGTGAACGCCAGCGCCAGGGCCGGGAGTCGAAGGTGCGGGGGCAGGTCGCGGGTGGGGGTGGTGTCGCCGGAGACGACGAGGGTGGCCTCGTAGTCGAACAGTGCCCGGCGGGCCTTCGCGCGTTTACCGCCGGTCGCGGTGCCGGCGGGGTCGCGGTGGTCGCCGTCGCATACGTACCAGGCGGCGTCGGGGTCGGTGGCGGTGTGCTCGCTGGTGGGGTGGCGGCCTGGCCGCACTGTGGGACGACCTGGTGGCCCACCCGCCCGACCTCGCCCTCGTCCTGCCCGCCACCACAACCCCCGCCCCGCAGCCACCGTCGGCACCGGCACCGCCCCACGCCACCGGGCCGGTGCCGCTGGACACGGGCCTGATCCTCACCCTCATGGGCCAGTCCCCCAAGCGTCTGTGGTCCGCCGAGGACGTCCGCACCGCCACCGACGCCCCCTCCCGCCGCGAGGTACGAAAGGCCCTGCGCGAACTCGCCGGCCAGGGCCTGCTGGAAGAAGTGGTCCGCAAGGCCCGCCACGTCCTGTTCCGCATCCCGGAACCCGGGCCCTCTACGCCCTGACGCGACGGCCGGCGCCCGCGCGGGCGACAAGGCCACCGGGCCCCTGCCCGCCGATGCCACGGTCACCGACCGCGGCCCGGCGAACCACTGGCGGCTGAGCCGCCGCCCCGACGCGAGGGAGTCGTTCGAGGTCCTGCGAACACCCATCGCAGGCAATTAGTTCGTTCACGGCTTCTCTTTGGGTGTGGGCGGCCATCAATGCAGTGTGATGCGGCGGCGTTCTCGCCGCACGCGCGGCCGGGACTTCCGGGCCGCCAAGGGTCCGTCAGCGGCGACGAAAGGGCAGGACGAATGTCGGGAATCAGGTCCGGCTCACGCGCGCCGGACAGTGGGCTGGGCCTCCAGCCCCTCGCCCGCGAGCCCGACAGCCTCCACACCATCCAGGTCCTCTACGGCCTCTCCACCGGCCACCGCACACTGACCATCTGCCTCATCGCCGCATCCCGCCATCCCCTTGAGGCTGTTACACCTGCGGCCGGCAACTGCCCGGAGAGGATGAGTCGGAGACATGGGCCCATTGCGGCCGGTCAACCCGACACAATGTCGGGTGTGTTTGTTATAAAAAACATAAGCGTCCGACGCACA
>NZ_JBHWIO010000162.1:0-4430 GCF_042732075.1 Kitasatospora sp. NPDC059812 | reverse complement strand
GCACGCACCCCGCGCCCCTCCCCACACCGTCGTTTAATGATCCGGCGACCACCGAGATCTACACTTGCAGTGTCGTCGGCAGCGTCAGAGGTGTAGAAGAGACAGAGGTCGGGGTGACCGGCCGCTTTGTCGTTCCGGAAGCGTTTTGGCTGGTCAGGTGGGTCAGTCGTGTGCGGTAGCTGAAGAGCGTGAACGGCGAGACGGACGTCGCGACGCTGCCCCTGACCGCGAATGAGTGGTCGGCGCTCGAAGAACTGCTGAACCGGACCACAGCGCCCCCGTCGGCAAGCTGAGTTACCTCTCCCCGGGGACGTCGAATCAGCGGGTGCACCACCCGCGATTGGGCGGCCGGCCGATCCACGGGGGTCGTCCGCACGCCTGCGTCCGTCGGCGTTCGCGACGCGCCCGTGCGGAGGCGCCCGCCCGTGTCGCGGGCGGATGCTGTGCGTTGAGCAGGCGACGCCCCACCTCTCGCCCCGGGAGCCCTGCTGTGAAGTCGTTCCGCTCGCGCCTGCTGCCCCCGCCGCCATACTCCTGGCCGTAGTCCTCCCGGTCCTGTCGGCCGCAGCCGGGGCGGCGGAGCGGGTGCCGGCGCCGGGTGCCCTGGCCCTGCGGGACGGTGAGATCGTCTACTGCCTCACCGACCGTGCCGCACACGCGCTCGACACCAGGGGGCTCGTCCTGGATGCCGTGGGCCCTGGCCACCGTCCGGAACGGGGGACGGCCACGCGTGCGTGCGGATGCCGCTGCACGAGGGCCATGTGCGGCTCGACCTCACGGGAATCGTCACGGCCCGGGGCGGCTTTTCCCTTCGACGCGCCGGCGACGGCGCGTCCGCAGACTTCGAGGACATCACCGGCACGATCGGCCTCGACGGCAGCGGCACCATCAGCGCCCGCCGCCACGGCGCGGACACCCAGGTCCTGACCTTCACCAACGCCGGGACGGCCCTGTCCCTGACCGAACTGCCCGGCCGCGACATGCCCCTGACGCTCACCGGAGCGGGCGCCGACTCGTCGGCCCGGGACTTCGGCGCCATCCCGCTGCCCGCCGGTGAGGACCTCTTCATCGCCTCCGGGACCTTCCGCCTCCTGCCCGCCCTCACCGGCCCCGGCAGTCCGCCCGCCCTCTGACCGGCACGACGCACAGGGTTCCCGCCAGGGCGGGTGGGCCCTCGTTCGGGTGATCCGCGCCCAGTGCCCTTGTCCGCGGGCGGTCCACCGCCGATGTACTTCGTGCCGGAACGGATGGCCGCGCCCGTCCGGCGCGCACCGCCGCCCTCGCGGCCCCCTTCCGAAGGAGAGCGTCGATGGCCAACGAGGAACCCGTCCTGCAGCTGTGGGGCAATGTCGGGCGTACTGGCGACCCGCTCAGTGTGGCCCCGGACGACGACCGGAACTGGGCGCTGCCCACCCCGTTCCGCACGCTCGCCGCGGTCAACGGATCCCCGTACACCGCCGAGCTGTACACCGGTGCCGACGCCCTCGGGGAGCCGGTCAAGACCCTCGGCACGGGAGAGGTGGCCCTCTTCCCACTCGGCCACGACGTGGGATCGGTCCGCTTCATCCAGGACTAGCAGCCGCCCTTCCCCGAAGGTGCGCGCGGCAGCCCTTCGGCGGCCGCGCGCGCCGCTGCTCCGCGGGCCTCGCTGGTGCTCTGCGGGTCTCGCCGGCGGCGCCACCGCTTCAAGAGTGCGTCGCCGGGACGGTCAGTTGGAGAAGAACGGGAGCGGGGGGATGTCCGGCGGGTCCGGGATCGGAAGTGTGATGAACGGTCGGGGGGGGGGGGCGAGCCGGACGGCGTCGGTGCCGGCCGGTGAAGCAGCAGCGGCACCGCCCGTGGCCAGCAGGGCAACCGCCGCAAGACAGCCGGCGGCGAATGCGGTACGCGTACGCATATCACTCCAAGGACCTGGTGATGGAGCTGCGGCGGTCGCCGCGGCACAACTCCCAGGCGACCACGGTCGCCCGCGGGCACCGCCCCGCGCGCGGACTCTGCGGCCAGGGCCCGCCGATCGGCCGCACCACCCCGCCACCACCCCCGCGCCCGCGACACCGCCGACCGCACGCGGGCCGTCCCCGCCCGGTGGGCGCGAACCGTCGGCAAGGGCCGCCGAACCCATACGAGTGACGTGTTGCGTCTATTCGACTACGTACTGCTATAACGAGCGAGACGAAAGGAACACAGCATGCCTGCTTCCGCCCTGTTCATCAGCGACCTTCCCGACACCCTGACCGGACCCGCCCCCATGGCCGACCGCAACGCCACGGCTGGCGACCCCGACGACGACCCGACCACGCTCGCGACTGGGGAAGAAGGCGACGATGGCCCCCAGCCGACCACGGTCGCCACCGGGGAAGAGGGCGACGACGACGAGTGACCGTCGTGTCCTTCGGTATCGTCGGCCGGCCCGGTGACCGGCAGGTCGCCGCCGTGCGACGGTGCCTGCGGGAGAGGGGGGACAGCGATCCGTTCGTCCTGGACCTGTCCCTCTTCCCCGCCCGCACCGCGCTGACCCTGCGCGACGACATGCCCGCCACCCCCGGCCGGGCCGGCGTCGAACACGTCCGCACCTGGTACGTGCGCACCATGCCGCTGCCCCTGCCCTTCTACCCCGGCGACGCCGACACCGCCCACGCGCGGCGCGCCGCCTACGCCGCCGGACGCGAACGCCGCTCCCTCGCGTTCAGCTTCCTCACCGCTCTCCAGCACCACGGCGCTCACCTGGTCAACACCCCCGCCGCGTTCGGCCAGCACTTCCTCAAGCTCGACCAGCTGCGCGTCCTGCGAGCCGTCGGCGTCCCCGTGCCCCGCAGCCTGGCCACCAGCGACCCCCAGGCCGTGACCGCCTTCGCCGCCGAGATCGGCGGCCCCCTCGTCTACAAGCCCCTCGCGGGCGGCGCCCTGTGTCGCCGCCTCACCCCCCAGGACCTCCACCCCGACCGGCTGCGGCTGCTGTCGGCCGCGCCCGTGCTCTTCCAGGAGGAGGTGCCCGGCACCAACATCCGCGTCTACGTCGTCGCCGAAACCGTCGTCGCCGCGTACGAGATCGTCTCGGACAGCCTCGACTACCGCGGCGCCGAGCAGGCGGTGCTCCCCGCGGTCCTCGGCGCGCACGAGCACCGGGCGTGCCTGGCGGCGGCCCGGGCCTGCGCGATGGATTTCACCGGCATCGACATCCGCCGCCGCCCCAACGGCACGTTCGCGCTCCTGGAGTGCAACCCCTCGCCCATGTTCGCCGCCGTCGAACGCAGAACGGGCGACAACCCCGTCAGCCGCGCCCTCGCCGACCTCCTGACCGGCCGACAGCCCGCCCCCGCGGCCCTCGCCGAGCGGCCAGCGGCCGAGCCCCGCGGACACCTGGCCTACCCCCGGGGCGCCGGGGACGGGTCGACGACCGCGCCGGCGTGATCGGCCGTCGGCCCCGCGGCCGGCAGGGTGGCCGACGGCCCGACCACTTCGGGAGAAGCCGGAGCACTCCGGCGGTCGGGCGAAGGCGTGGTGGGAATGGGCTCTTCGCCGACTGGCCGCTTGGCCCGGGCAGGGGGAGCCTCGATCGGGGATCATGGCGGACGCCAGGGGCGGGAACATGGCCTCCCGGCCTTCGACGGCGGCGGCCAACTCCGTTGGCCAGATGCCCTGTTGTCGAATTCTGGCGCGGCCGGAACTCCTGGGGAAAGGTTTTGCCTGTAACGACTGCTTTGCCTACTCTCGTGGCGAAGCCAAGGACCGCTGGTTGTCGTCATGCACTCGTCGCAGGGCCGACGGCCGAAGGGCTCGCTACTGCGGACGTCCGGCGCGGGCCACTGGAGCTTCGGCGCGACGGCGGGACAGACCTGCCGTTCGGCCGGGTGCTTCCCGTGCCTCGCGCAGGGGCGTTTCGTTTGTTCAGGTACTTCCGAGGGCGGTCCTCATCACCCGAAAGGAGGCCGATGCCCTATGGCAAGGCATGACAAGGCTGCCGCGGTGGCCGAGCTCACGGACCGGTTCCGCGGCTCGAACGCCGCCGTGCTGACCGAGTACCGGGGTCTCACCGTGGCGTAGCTCAAGACGCTGCGTCGTTCGCTCGGTGGGAACGCCCAGTGCGCCGTGGTGAAGAACAGCTGACCAGGATCGCGGCCAATGAGGCCGGGATCACCGCGTTGGACGGCTGCCCTGGCACCGGACGGGTTCCCTCGGCAGCCGCCTTCGCGGTGAAGCCCGATTGTCGGCCCGACAACGTCCTGCGGACCGGGGAATCGATCTTCCAATTGCTGGGAACGCTCCCCACAGTGCCTGGACATCGCTCCAGGCCAGCGGATTCTGTCGGTTGGCCACATAGGTCAACCGACCCGATGCGGGGGGGGGGGGGGGGGGGGCCCCCGCCGAGGTGGTTGGCGGCGGGGTGGGGAGGGCGCGGCGAGACAGGGCACGGACGATGTGTCAGTGAG
>NZ_JBHWIO010000161.1:0-7096 GCF_042732075.1 Kitasatospora sp. NPDC059812 | reverse complement strand
GCCGCCCTCGCCCAGGCCGACCTGGGCCTGGCCATGGGCACCGGCACCGACGCCGCGATCGAGGCCGGCGACCTCACCCTGGTCCGCGGCGACCTGCTGGCGGCGGCCGACGCCATCCGGCTCTCCCGCAAGACCCTGGCCACCATCAAGAGCAACCTGTTCTGGGCCTTCGGCTACAACGTCGCCGCCCTGCCGCTGGCCGCCGCCGGGATGCTCAACCCGATGGTCGCGGGGGCCGCGATGGCCTTCTCCTCGGTCTTCGTGGTCACCAACAGCCTGCGGCTGCGCCGCTTCCAGCCCGCCTGACCCGCCCGCGCGACGCGGAAGGGCCCGGACCGCCAGGTCCGGGCCCTTCCCTGCGTCAACGCGCCAAAGCACCACCGCGTCAACGCGTCACCGCCCGAGCAGCTCGCCGCCGTTGCAGTGCAGGATCTCGCCGGTGATGAACCCGGCCTCGGGCGAGGCCAGGAAGTAGACCGCGGCCGCGACCTCACCGGTCTCCCCGATCCGGCCCAGCAGGGTGCGGGCCGCCCGGCGGGAGACCTCGGCCTCGTCCAGCCGGGGGCCGAAGAACTCGGTGCCGGCCACCGTCCCGGGCGCGACGATGTTGGCGGTGATCCCGGAGGTGCCCAACTGGGCAGCCAGGAAGTGGTTCCAGGCGTGCAGCGAGGCCTTCGCCGCGCCGAACGAGCCGGCCCCGCGCAGGGCGGCGATCGAGCTGATGGTGACCACCCGGCCGGCGCCGGGGGTGAGCCGGTCCCGGATCGACTCGGTGAGCAGCACCACGGTCAGCACGTTGCGCTCGAAGTCGCCGCGCCAGCGGGCCAGCAGGGCGTGCGGCCCGGCGCCGATCACGGTCTCCCGGCTGCCGGCGTTGTTGACCAGGACGTCGATCCGCTCCGGCAGTTCGGCGAGCGCGGCCTCGACGGCATCGGGGTCGGCGAGATCGCACACCAGCGGGGTGACGTTCGGCCCGAGGTCCGCCGCGGCCTTCTCCAGGACCGCGCGGCGGCGGCCCACGATCACGACCCGTTCGCCCGCCTCGGCGAACCGCCGCGCGACTTCGTACCCGATTCCCGTGCCACCGCCGGTGACAACGACGTTCCTGGCCATCTGCGCACTCCCTCCCCAGCTCCGCCGCCACGCTGCGAGGGTGCGGGACGGTCCGTACCGGAATGCCACGATTCCTATCACGCTCGGTTGCCGTGACTGCGGGGAGGGTGACGTCGCGCGCGCGGGAACGTGTGATATGGGCTCGGCACGAGGTGCACACGGAGCGTGGCGAGAGGCAGCTCACACCCCCCGGGCGTAACTTCTCGCACCCTGATACGTCTTAGGTTGGTAGTGCGGCAGTTTTCCGATGAGCGGGGACGCGACGAACGGCAATGCGTCCCCGCGCTTCCACCGACTGCCGCCGACGGGGCTCCGGCGGGCCCCGGGACGGTCGTCGACCTTGACGGCCTTCGCGCACGACGCCGGGGTTGCGGCGGGTCAGGGACGCTTTGAGCGGCCGTCCCCGGCTTCGGCCCGGCCCCGGAGTCGTGCGCCGTACGGTTCCGCCCCCGCGCGGGCGCCCACCCGGGCCCACCGCACGGGGACGCGGAAGGGCCCGGCCGCCAAGTGGCGACCGGGCCCTTCCGGGTGCAGCGTCAGCGGTCGCCGAGGGCGACGTAGTCGCGGATCTCGACGCCGGTGTAGATCTGGCGCGGACGGCCGATCCGGCTGGTCGGGTCGTTGATCATCTCGTGCCAGTGGGCGATCCAGCCCGGCAGCCGGCCGAGGGCGAACAGCACGGTGAACATGCTGGTCGGGAAGCCCATGGCGCGGTAGATCAGGCCGGTGTAGAAGTCCACGTTCGGGTAGAGCTTGCGCGAGATGAAGAAGTCGTCCTTGAGGGCGTGCTCCTCCAGCTTGAGCGCGATGTTCAGCAGCTCGTCGTTCTTGCCGAGCTGGCCGAGGACCTCGTGCGCGAGCAGCTTGACCTGCGCGGCGCGCGGGTCAAAGGCCTTGTAGACGCGGTGGCCGAAGCCCATCAGCTTGACGCCGGCTTCCTTGTTCTTCACCTTCGTGATGAACGCGTCGACGTCGCCGCCGTCCTTCTGGATGCTCTCCAGCATCTCCAGCACGGCCTGGTTGGCGCCGCCGTGCAGCGGGCCCCAGAGCGCCGAGATGCCCGCCGAGATCGAGGCGAACAGGTTGGCGTGGCTGGAGCCGACCAGGCGCACGGTGGAGGTCGAGCAGTTCTGCTCGTGGTCCGCGTGCAGGATGAGCAGCTTGTCCAGGGCGTTGACGATCACCGGGTTGAGCTCGTAGTCCTCGGCGGGGACGGCGAAGGTCATCCGCAGGAGGTTCTCGACGTAGCTCAGGTCGTTGCGCGGGTAGACGAAGGGCTGGCCCATCGCCTTCTTGTACGCGTAGGCGGCGATCGTCGGCAGCTTGGCGAGCAGGCGGACGGTCGACAGGTGGCGCTGGCCGGCGTCGAACGGGTTGTGGCTCTCCGGGTAGAACGTGGAGAGCGCGCCGACCACCGAGGACAGCATGGCCATCGGGTGGGCGTCCCGCGGGAAGCCCTGGAAGAAGCGCTTGACGTCCTCGTGCAGCAGGGTGTGCTGGGTGATCTCGCGGTTGAACTCGGCCAGCTGGTCCGCGTTGGGCAGCTCACCGTTGATCAGGAGGTACGCGGTCTCGATGAAGCCGCCCTGCCCTGCGAGCTGCTCGATCGGGTAGCCGCGGTACCGCAGGATGCCGTTGTCACCGTCCACGAAGGTGATCGCGGACTTGTACGCGGCGGTGTTACCGAAGCCGTTGTCCAGGGTGACCAGGCCGGTCTGCGGGAGCAGCTTCGAGATGTCGAAGCCGGCGTTGCCCGCAGTGCTCTCGACGACGGGGTACTCGTACTCGCCGTCCTGGTACCGCAGTACTACCGAGTTGTCGCTCACGTCTTCCTCACCGACGAAATGAATCCTCTTCCAAGGTGCCCTGACTGTCTCTACCATCCCCCATCTGGAGGACAGCCGCGCACCCGGGGTGGCCCGAAAGGGCCCGCCCCTACAAAACCTGCTGCCGCAGCCGGTACGAACCGGACAAGATCGGCACCACCCTAGGCTCTGCCGTAAATCTCTTCACGTCAAGAGAACATTAGAGGCAACCATCCTGTTGGATAATCATCCAGTTGCCAGTCGATGATCGAGCGCCGCATGCCGTCGACCTGCACTGACGGTCCGCACGGCCTGGGCGATCGCCTTCCGTGACCCCACCAGTACCACCAGTTTCCTTGCCCTGGTCACAGCGGTGTAGAGCAGGTTTCGCTGGAGCATCGTCCAAGCGGACATGGTGACCGGAATCACCACCACTGGGTACTCGCTCCCCTGTGAGCGGTGGATCGTGACCGCGTACGCGTGGGCCAGCTCGTCCAGTTCGTCGAAGTCGTACGGCACCTCCTCGTCCTCGTCGGTGAGCACCGTCAACCGCTGGTCGTCCACACTGAGGGCGGTCACCACTCCCACTGTGCCGTTGAAGACCCCGTTGCGCCCCTTGTCGTAGTTGTTGCGCACCTGCGTGACCTTGTCCCCCACCCGGAACGTGCGCCCGCCGAACCGCCGCTCCGCCAGCCCCTCCCGGGCCGGCGTCACCGCCCCCTGGAGCAGCGTGTTCAGGTTCCCCGCCCCGGCCGGACCCCGGTGCATCGGCGCCAGCACCTGGACGTCCCGCCGCGGGTCGAAGCCGAACCGCTGCGGGATCCGCCGCGCCACCACGTCCACCGTCAGACCGGCCGCCAACTCCGCGTCGTCCTCCGCGAACAGGAAGAAGTCCGGCAGACCGTCCGTCAGCGGCGGCCGCCCCTCGTTGATCCGGTGCGCGTTCGTCACCACCCCCGACTGCTGGGCCTGCCGGAAGATCCTGGTCAGCCGCACCGACGGGATCGGGCCGCCCTCCGCCAGCAGATCCCGCAGCACCTCGCCGGCGCCCACCGACGGCAGCTGGTCCACGTCCCCCACGAACAGCAGGTGCGCCCCCGGCGGCACCGCCTTGACCAGCTTGTTCGCCAGGATCAGATCCAGCATCGAGGCCTCGTCCACCACCACCAGATCGGCGTCCAGCGGCCGGTCCCGGTCGTACGCGGCGTCCCCGCCCGGTTTCAGCTCCAGCAGCCGGTGCACCGTCGAGGCCTCCGCCCCGGTCAGCTCCGCCAGCCGCTTCGCCGCCCGCCCGGTCGGCGCCGCCAGCACCACCTTCGCCCGCTTGGCCAGCGCCAGCGTCACGATCGACTTCACCGTGAACGACTTGCCGCAGCCCGGACCACCCGTCAGCACCGCGACCCGCTCGGTCAGCGCCAGCCGCACCGCCTGCTCCTGCTCCGGCGCGAGATCGGCCCCGGTACGCTTGGCCAGCCACTCCAACGCCACCGGCCAGTCCACCCCGCCGAACCACGGCATCCGGTCGGAATCCGAACGCAGCAACCGCAGCAGCTGGTTGGCCAGCGAGATCTCCGCCCGGTGGAACGGCACCAGGTACACCGCGGTGATCGCCTCGCCCGCCTCCCCCGGCACCGACTCCCGCACCACCCCCTCCGCCGCGACCAGCTCCGCCAGGCAGTCGATCACCAGGCCCACGTCCACCTGCAGCAGCTTCACGCCGTCCGCGATCAGCCGCTCCTCCGGCAGGTAGCAGTGCCCCTGGTCGCTGCTCTGCGACAGCGCGTACTGCAGCCCCGCCTTCACCCGCTCCGGGCTGTCGTGCGGGATGCCCACCGCCTGGGCGATCCGGTCCGCCGTCAGGAAACCGATCCCCCACACGTCCGACGCCAGCCGGTACGGCTCGTTCCTCACCACCCCGATCGAGGCGTCCCCGTACTGCTTGTAGATCCGCACCGCGAGCGAGGTCGACACCCCGACCCCCTGGAGGAAGACCATCACCTCCTTGATGGCCTTCTGCTCCTCCCAGGCCGCCGCGATCTTCTTCGTCCGCTTCGGCCCCAGCCCCGGCACCTCGATCAGCCGGCCCGGCTCGTGCTCGATCACCTCCAGGGTGTCCACCCCGAAGCGCTCCACGATCCGCTCGGCGAACCGCGGCCCGATCCCCTTGATCAGCCCCGAACCCAGGTACCGCTGGATGCCCTGCACCGTCGCCGGCAGCACCGTCGTGTAGTTCTCCACCGTGAACTGCCGCCCGTACTGCGGATGCGAGCCCCACCGCCCGTGCAGCCGCAGCGACTCCCCCACCTGGGCTCCCAGCAGCGCGCCCACCACCGTCAGCAGGTCGTTCCCGCCCCGGCCGGTGTCCACCCGGGCCACCGTGTAACCGGTGTCCTCGTTGGCGTACGTGATCCGCTCCAGCACGCCCTCGACCTGCGCGAGCTGGCGCGGCGCCTCCTGCCCCGACTGCGCCTGCCTGGCCACCGGGACCCCCTTCGACCAGTACGGGTGGACCTTTCGTTACGCACCGTACCGCCCGGCCACGACAAGCCCGCACCCGCGCCCGACCGCCCCCACGGCAGGAGCGCCCCCGGGCCCCTGCCGTGCAGCGCCCCGCCGTGCAGCGCCCCCGCCGAGGTGCCAGGCTGGGACGGGCAGGGGGGCACGATCGCGCCCGTCCGGGCCCCGTCCGAGGAGCAGTGCCCATGCTCAACACCGCCTTCCGCCCCGGCTCCCCCGACTGGCTCGACCTGGGCAGTCCCGACACCCGGGCCTCCGTCGACTTCTACACCGCCCTGTTCGGCTGGACCTTCGACCCGGCCGGCCCCGAAGCCGGCGGGTACGGCTTCTTCCAGCTCGACGGCCGGACGGTCGCCGCCCTCGGCCCGCTCGCCGAGGAGGGCTCCCTGCCCGCCTGGACGCTGTACTTCGCCACCCTCGACGCCGACCGCACCACCGAACTCGTCGAACAGGCCGGCGGGCACGTCCGGTTCACCCCCTTCGACGTCTTCACCGCGGGCCGGATGGCCGGCTACACCGACCCGACCGGCGCCGAGTTCGCCGTCTGGCAGCCGCACGACACCCGCGGCCTGGAGGTCGTCAACGAGGAGGGCAGCCTCTGCTGGGCCGAGTGCTACAGCGTCGACGCCGAACGCGCCAAGACCTTCTACCGGACCGTCTTCAGCTGGCAGGAACAGGACGTGCCGCTCGAAGGCGCCTCCTACACCGTCCTCACCCCCGCCGGCGCCGGCAGCGACGACGCCCACGGCGGCATCATGCAACTCGGCCCCGAACAGACCGCCCGCGGCACCACCTCGCACTGGCTCCCCTACTTCGAGGTCCCCAACGTGGACGCCAGCCTCGCCATCGCCGACAAGCTCGGGGCCACCGTGCGGATCCCCGCCATGGACGTCCACGGCGTGGGCCGCCTCGCCCAGTTCCACGACCCGCACGGCGCCGTCTTCGCCGTCATCACCAGTGCCAAGCCCGGGGAGTGACGGCAGATCACCCCCGAGAAGGGGCCTGAGGGGGCTCTACGGGCAGCGGCGGCGGGGGTACGGGAAACAGGGCGCGCCTATCCTCTGATCATGACTGACCTGACGATCCGCAGGGCCACCGCGGAGGACCTGCCGGCGATAGTGGCCCTGCTCGCCGACGACGCCCTGGGTGCCACCCGCGAGAGCCCCGACGACCTCACGCCGTACCGTGCCGCCTTCGCCCGCGTCGACGGCGACCCGCACCAGCACCTGGTCGCCGCCGAGCGCGCCGGCCGGACCGTCGGCACCCTGCAGCTGACCGTGATCCCCGGCCTCTCCCGGAAGGGCTCCACCCGGACCGTCATCGAGGCCGTCCGAATCCACGCCGACGAGCGGGGCAGCGGCCTCGGCACCGAACTCATCCAGTGGGCGATCGAGCGCTCCCGCGAGCTCGGCGCCGACCTCGTCCAGCTCACCTCCGACGCGACCCGCACCGACGCCCACCGCTTCTACGAGAAGCTCGGCTTCGTCCCGTCGCACATCGGATTCAAACTCCAGCTCTGAGACCTTCCCCAGCTCTGAGACCTTGAAGTCCCAAAGCCCCGGAAACGCAAAGAACCCCCATCCGGTTTCCCGGATGGGGGTTCTCTGTGAATGATTGTTCGGCGGCGTCCTACTCTCCCACAGGGTCCCCCCTGCAGTACC
>NZ_JBHWIO010000160.1:0-7293 GCF_042732075.1 Kitasatospora sp. NPDC059812 | reverse complement strand
TCTCCCACACCACCACCCACCCCCCCCCCCCCCGCCGCCGCCCCCCCCCCCCACCCCCCCGCCCCCCCCCGTGGCGCAGCCGGCGGCGGGGGCTTCTGCTGGGTGGAGCTGAGGGGATTCGAACCCCTGACCCCCTCGATGCGAACGAGGTGCGCTACCGGACTGCGCCACAGCCCCAACGAGAAGAAACTCTAGCACCTTCCGGAGGGGGTCCGTGACCACCCCCGGGGATGCGGTGCTGGTCCGGGGGCCGGGGAGGTCACTCGTTGGCCGCGCGGGGGCGGGCGTCGGGGGCCGACGGTTCGGCGTACTGGTCGAACAGCGGGGTGTTGCGGGCGGACTCGGCGGGGCGGCCCGCGGTCCAGGTGCCGGGGGCCGTCAGGTCGAGGCCGCGGGAGACCCGGGGGGCGACCGGCGCCGTGACGTACGTCGGCAGCGGGACGGGCACCGGCTCCCAGGAGTCCGGGCCGGCCGCACCGCGCTCGCGCATGCCGTCGACCCACTCCTCGTGCTCGGTCGCCTCGGCCACCGCCGAGGCGGACGGCGCGGAGACGGCGGCCTCGCCGGGGTCGGCGGCCAGCCGCAGGTGCGGGCGGCGTCCGGCCCGCCCCTCGGCGGCCGGGGCCTGGGCACGAGCCGGGGCGTGGGCCCGGACGTGGGGCTGGGTGTGGACCTGGGTGTGGGCCTGGGTGTCGACGGCCTCGGCGGGGACGCTCCGGGCCGCGGCGCGCTGCTGCTCGCGCTTGCGCAGCCGCTCGGCCGCCTGGGCGGCCCGGGCACGGTCGAGCTTCACCTCGTAGCGCTGGCGCTCCAGCTTGCGCAGGTGGCCGATGTACAGGGTGAGGAGGGTCGCCGGGACGGCCGGGACCCAGAGGAAGGCCAGTCCGGCCACCGCCGCGACCACGGCGCCGAGCGCGAAGGCCAGGAAGAGGGCGGTGACCATCCGGCGCCGGCGGGCCAGCAGCCGGGCCCGGCGCTGCGCCCCGCCGTGCGGCGCGGAGCCCGGACGCTCTCCCCGGGCACCCCGCTCGGGCGAGGGCGCGGTCGCGGTCGCGGACACCGGCACCGGCGCGGGTGGAGGCTCGACGGAGGCCGAGGACTCGGGCTCCACGACGGGCGGCGCGGAGTCCGCCGCGGGGTCGCCTGAGGCGGCCCCGTCCCGTCCGGGAGGGCCGTCGCTGCTGTGCTCGTCGTCACGCGGTTCGTCGCCCAGGGCCCGGGCTGCCCGCCGCTCCAGCCCCGAACGCCCGGCCAGCAGGCGGATGGCGGTGCTGAAGCGCTCCGTCGGGCGCGCCTCGTTGAGTTCGTCCTGCCTGCGGAGCCACATCGGCACCAGATAGGCGGCCCAGGCCCCTACGATGACGGCGTAGATAAGGCCGCTACTGCTCACGACCCACACCGTACGGGCGCCGGGAAGGCCTGGCAGCAATTTGGCTCGGCGTGTCGTGTGATCAAGCTGATTCTCCGACTATTTTGCCGGTATTTGTGCCAGTCCGCCGTCGCGGCGATGCCATATCGATATTTGATTCGAACATATATTCAATTACTTGGCCCGTGACCTGAACTGATCGACCGCCAGCGTTCCAGCATCCCCTCCGGCACCTCCTCGGCGGTCAGCGCGTACACCAGGTGGTCCTGCCAGGCGCCGTCGATGTGGAGATAGCGCGGGCGGATTCCCTCCGAGCGGAAGCCGAGCTTTTCCACCACCCGGCGGCTCGGGCCGTTCTCCGGGCGGATGCAGACCTCGATCCGGTGCAGGCCGAGGGTGCGGAAACAGTGGTTGACGGAAAGCGCCACGGCCGTCGGCATGATGCCCCGGCCGGCCACCGCCTCGTCGATCCAGTACCCGACGTTCGCCGAGCACATCGAGCCCCAGGTGATGCCGCCGACGGTCAGCTGGCCCACCAGCTGGCCCTTGTAGAGCACGACGAAGGGCAGCATCCGCCCGGCCGAGCCCTCACCGCGCAGGAAGCGCACCATCTGCCGGAACGTCGGACGCGGCCCGGCGGCCTGCCCGGCCGGACCGGGCGGGACGGTCGCCTCCCAGCGGCGCAGCCAGTCCCGGTTGCGGAGGCTGACCTCCTGCCACTCGCGCTGGTCGCGGGCCCGGATCGGGCGCAGCACGACCTCCCCCTCGTGGAGTTCTACCGGCCAGCCGGCGTTCAGTGCGCTCTCCCGGAAGCTGGTGCGTCCGGCCGGGGGTGGTCCCCGCCGCCGAGCTGGTCGACGGCGTGGGCGAGCAGCGGTTCGAGGACGGCCAGGCCGTCCTTGACGCCGCCGGTCGAGCCCGGCAGGTTGACGATCAGGGTACGTCCGGCGAGCCCGGCCAGCCCGCGGGAGAGCGCCGAGGTCGGCACCTTCTCCCGGCCGTACGCGCGGATGGACTCGGCGATGCCGGGGACCTGCCGGTCGATCACCCGGGCGGTCATCTCCGGGGTGAGGTCCATCGGCGAGATGCCGGTGCCGCCGGTGGTGAGCACGACGTCGTAGCCGGCCGCGACGGCCTCGCGCAGGACGGCCTCCACCGGCTCGCCGTCCGGGACGACCCGGGGGCCGTCGGCGGTGAAGCCCATCGCGGTCAGACCGGCCACCAGCAGCGGGCCGCCCCTGTCCTCGTAGACGCCGGCCGAGGCCCGGTTGGAGACCGTTACCGCAAGCGCCCTCATGCGCCCGCCCCCTCGATGGTGAACCCGTTCCGCCCGCTCACTCGCCCGCCTCCGGCGCGAACCAGTCGCCGCTCTTGCCGCCGGTCTTGCTGAGCACCCGGACGGACTCGATGGTGGCGCCCTTGTCCACGGCCTTGACCATGTCGATGACGGTGAGGCCGGCCACCGCGACGGCGGTCAGCGCCTCCATCTCGACGCCGGTGCGGTCGGCGGTCCTCACGGTGGCGGTGATCTCGACGGCGTCGTCCGCGACCGTGAGGTCCACCGTGACGCCGGAGACGGCGATGGGGTGGCAGAGCGGGACCAGGTCGGGGGTCTTCTTGGCGCCCATGATCCCGGCGATCCGGGCCACCGCGAGGGCGTCGCCCTTGGGCACGCCCTCGCCGCGCAGCAGCTCGACCACCTTCGGGGAGACCCGGACCCGGCCGGCCGCGACGGCGGTGCGCGCGGTGGCGGCCTTCTCGGAGACGTCGACCATCCGGGCCGCGCCCTGGTCGTCGACGTGGGTGAGGCGGTCACCGGGGGGAGGTGTCGTCACGGGTGGCTCCAGGGGCGCGCAGGTGGAATACCGCGCTACCGTACAGCTCCCCCGCCCCACCCCGTGGGAGGGGCCTGGTCCGCGGGACATGTCCTAGGAACCGAGCAGGACCACGTCGACCTCGCTGCCGGCGGGCAGGGCGGTGACGGCCTCGGGGACGGTGATCAGGCAGTTCGCCCGGGCCAGGGCGCCGACCAGGTGCGACTCGGCGCCGCCCACCGGCTCGACGGTGCCGTCCGCCGCCGAGTAGCGGCCGCGCAGGAACTGCCGGCGGCCGGCCGGGGAGCGCAGCGCCGCCGGGCAGAGCGCGCGGACCACCGGGCGGTGGACGTCGGCGGCGCCGAGCATGGTACGGATGACCGGGCGGACGAACAGCTCGAAGGAGATGTAGGCGCTGACCGGGTTGCCGGGCAGGGCGAGCAGCGGCACGCCGGCCGGGCCGCCGATCCGGCCGAAGCCCTGCGGCTTGCCGGGCTGCATCCGCAGCCTGCGGAAGTCGACGCCGCCGTAGGACTCGAAGACCTCCTTGACCACGTCGTACGCGCCGACGCTGACCCCGCCGCTGGTGACGATCAGGTCGGCCCGGCCGAGCTGGTCCTCCAGGACGGCGCGCAGCCGGTCGGCCCGGTCCGGGACGGCGCCGACCCGGTAGGCGATGGCGCCGGCGTCCTGGGCGGCCGCGGTGAGGGTGAAGCTGTTGGAGTCGGAGATCTGCCCGGGGCCGACCGGCTCGCCGGGCTGGACCAGCTCGCTGCCGGTGGACAGCACCACGACCCGGGGACGCGGGCGGACCGTGACGGTGGCGCGGCCGATCGCGGCGAGCAGGCCGAGCTGGGTGGGGCCGAGCCGGGTGCCGGCCCCCAGGACCTTGGTGCCGGCCGCGACGTCGCTGCCGCGGCGGCGGATGTGGGCGCCCTCGGCGACCGGGCGCAGGACGCGGACCTCCTCGTCCTCGACGGGCGCGGTCATCGCGTCGGCGGGCACGCCGGTGCCGGTGCCGCCGTCGGTCCATTCGACCGGGGCGACGGCCTGGGCGCCGGGCGGGACGGGGGCGCCGGTCATGATCCGGGCGGCCTGGCCGGGCCCGACCCGGGGCAGTTCGCCCGCGCCGGCCGCGATGTCGCCGACGACGGCGAGGACCGAGGGGTACGGGTCGGTGGCGCCGACGGTGTCGGCGGTGCGCACGGCGTAGCCGTCCATCGAGCTGTTGTCGAAGGGCGGCAGGTCGCCGTCGGCGAGGACGTCCTCGGCGAGCCGGCAGCCCTGGGCGTCGAGCAGTTGCAGCTCGATGGCGGGCAGCGGGCCGACCGCGGCCAGGACGTCGCTGAGGTGTTCGTCCACCGTCCAGAGGCGGGGGGCCGCCGGTGCCGGGTCCGTGGATCCGTCGCAGCAGGCTGCGGCGGATCCGGTGGTGTGGTGGGTGGACCCGGTCATCGGCGGCTCGCTCTCTGTCGTCGTGTCAGTCCTGCAGCTCGGAGGCGACGAACTCGCGCAGCCAGGAGCGGAACTCCGGGCCGAGGTCCTCGCGCTCGGAGGCCAGTCGGACGATAGCGCGCAGGTAGTCCGCGCGGTCGCCGGTGTCGTAGCGGCGGCCCTTGAAGAGCACGCCGTGGACCTGGCCGCCGGCCTCCGGGTCGCGGGTGGTCAGCTCGCGCAGGGCGTCGGTGAGCTGGATCTCGCCGCCGCGGCCGGGCGGGGTCTCCCGCAGCACGTCGAAGACCAGCGGGTCGAGGACGTAGCGGCCGATGACGGCGTAGTTCGAGGGGGCCTCGTTCGTCTCGGGCTTCTCGACCAGGTCGGTCACCTGGAAGACGTCCTCGCCGAAGCCGTTCGCCTTGACGGCGGCGCAGCCGTAGAGGTGGATCTGGGAGGGGTCGACCTCCATGAGGGCGACGACCGAGCCGCCGAGCTCCTGCTGGACCTCGATCATGCGGGCGAGCAGCGGGTCGCGCGGGTCGATCAGGTCGTCGCCGAGGAGGACGGCGAAGGGCTGGCCGGCCACGTGCTGCTCGGCGACCGAGACGGCGTGGCCGAGGCCCTTCGGGTCGCCCTGGCGGACGTAGTGCATGTTGGCCAGCTCGACGGATTCGCGGACCCGGCGCAGGCGGTCCTCGTCGCCCTTGCGGGCGAGCAGCTCCTCCAGCTCGTACGCGCGGTCGAAGTGGTCCTCCAGGGCCCGCTTGTTACGGCCGGTGACCATCAGTATGTCGGACAGCCCCGCGGAGGAGGCCTCCTCGACGACGTACTGGATGGCCGGCTTGTCGACGACGGGCAGCATCTCCTTCGGAGTGGCCTTGGTTGCCGGGAGGAAGCGGGTGCCCAGTCCGGCCGCGGGTACCACGGCCTTGGTTACCGGGATTCGGGAGTTGGTCGTCGTCATGCGTTTACCTTACTCAGGCACGTTTTCGCCCGGCCGAGCGCGGTCGACGGCTAGGACAGCACGTCGCGGGGCCCGGCCACGGCGGCAGGCGTATGGGAATTGACCGGCTGAGCGAGGGGGTCCCCGCCGGCACAGGGCGACAGACTACCCGGCTTTTTTGAACGGTCACGCTCGGCAGTCGCGTTGGGCTGCGCACCGGCGGCGGGCGGGGCGGCCGGCCGCGCCGCCGACCGGGCGCCGGGGCCCGGGCGGACCCGCCACCACTCGCCCCCGACCCCCCAGGGCAGGGGGAGAGCGCGGTCGGCGGCGCGCAGCAGCACGGCGGCGTGGGTGCCGTCCTCGGGCAGCACGGCGACGCCGACGGCGGCGGTGAGGCCGTTGCCGTGCGCCGGGCGGGACTCGCGCGGGCCGGAGGACCAGTCGAGCAGCAGGTGCCGGCGGACCGACCAGACCAGGCGCTCGGCGACCTGCGCGGCGCCCTCGGCGCCGGTGTCCGGCAGCACCACCAGGAACTCCTCGCCGCTGTAGCGGCCGAGGGTGTCGGCGCGGCGGATCTCCATCGCCAGCCGCTGGGCGAGGTCGCGCAGCACCGCACCGGCACGGCCGCGGCCGTGCTCGGCGACGACCGCGTCGAAGCCGGTGATCTCCAGCAGCAGCACGGCCAGCGGGCGTGGTCCTTCGGGCTGGTCGGTCCGCTCGGCGCGGCGGGCGCGCTCGATCTCGCGGTCCAGGGTGAGCTGCAGGTGGCGGTAGTTCCACACGCCGGTGAGCGGGTCGCAGGAGGCGGTGCGCTCCAGGTCGGCGCAGTGGGTCTCCAGTTCGGCGATCCGCTCGCGCAGCTGCTCCTGCCGGGCGGCGGCTTCGGCGCCGCCCCGGCGCAGCCGCAGCCCGAGCACGGTGGCGCCGGCCAGCGCGGGGGCGCTGAGCACGGCCAGGGCCTGGACCAGCAGCGGGGTGGACAATCGCGGCGGCCTTTCGCATGTCAGGCTCTGCGCGTCGATGGCGCCGGTCGGCGAGACCAGTCGGCGAGACCGGTCGGCGGCACAGCTCGACGGCACAGAGTTGCGGAGGATCCGATGCACAACGAGAAGAGCGATCTGAGGACACGGCTGTTGACCCGGCGCCGCGCACTCTCCGCCGACGGGCGCGCGGAGGCCGCGCACGCGCTGGCCGGGCACGCCGGGGAGCTGGCGGCGCCGGGCACCACCGTGGCCGCGTACGTGTCGGTGGGCGCCGAGCCCGGGACCAGGCCGTTGCTGGACGCGCTGCGGGCGCGCGGGGTGCGGGTCCTGCTGCCGGTGCTGCTGCCCGACAACGACCTGGACTGGGCCGCCTACCAGGGCCCGCAGGAGCTGGCCCCGGCCGGGCGCGGGCTGCTGGAGCCGGTCGGCCCGAGGCTCGGCCCGGAGGCGGTCACGGAGGCCTCGGTGGTGCTGCTGCCGGGCCTGGCGGTGGACCGGCGGGGGCTGCGGCTGGGCCGCGGCGGCGGCAGTTACGACCGGGTGCTGGCCCGGCTGGGGCGGGCGGGCGCGCGGCCGGTGCTGGCGGTGCTGCTGTACGAGCACGAGCTGCTGGACGAGGTGCCGGCCGAGCCGCACGACCGCCCGGTGGACCTGGCGGTCACGCCCGCCGGGCTGCGCAGGCTGGGGTGAGACGGCGGGGGGGGGGGGCGCGGGGGGGGCGGGGGGGGGCCCGCGCGGGGCGGGGGC
>NZ_JBHWIO010000159.1:0-7588 GCF_042732075.1 Kitasatospora sp. NPDC059812 | reverse complement strand
GGGCCCCCCGCCCCTCGCCCGCCCGGCCCCCCCCCCCCGGCGCCCCGGGGGGGGGCGAAGGGGCCGACCGCGGACAGACGGACGGGCGGCGGTCAGGCCCGGTGGCGCAGCTCCAGCGTGCAGCACTTGACGCTGCCGCCGCCCTTGAGCAGCTCGGACAGGTCGACGCCGATCGGCTCGAAGCCGCGCTCCCGCAGCTTGTCGGCGAGGCCGGTGGCCGCCTCCGGCAGGAACACGTGCAGGCCGTCGCTGACCGCGTTGAGGCCGAACACGGCGGCGTCGCCGGCGTCGGCCAGCACCGCGTCCGGGAACAGCCGGCCCAGCACCTCGCGGCTGCCCGCGGAGAAGGCCTCCGGGTTGTACATGATCTCGTCACCGTCCAGCACGGCCAGCGCGGTGTCCAGGTGGTAGTAGCGCGGGTCGATCAGCTCCAGGCCGATCACCGGGCGCCCGAAGAACTCCTGGGCCTCGGCGTGGCCGGCCGGCGTGCTGCGGAAGCCCCGCCCGGCGAGCACGTACTCGGCGGTGACCAGGAAGTCGCCCTCGCCCTCGTTGACGTGCTCCGGGTCGTGCAGCTCGGGGTAGCCGTTGGCGCGGAACCACTCCAGGTAGGCGGGGCCCTCGGCGGCGCGCTCGGCGTTGCGGAAGCGGGCGCCGAGCACCTTGCCGTCCACCACGGTGGCGCCGTTGGCCGCGTAGACCATGTCGGGCAGGCCCGGGATCGGGTCGATCAGGTCGACCCGGTGACCGAGCTCCTGGTAGAGCGCGTACAGCCGCTCCCACTGCGCCACGGCGAGCCCGGTGTCGACCGGCTTCGCCGGGTCCATCCACGGGTTGATCGCGTAGGTGACCTCGAAGTGGCTGGGGCGGCACATCAGGTAGTGCCGGGGCCGGGCCGTGCGCTCGGCGGGGCGCGGGGTGACAGCGTTCATCGGTGACTCCTCGTGAGGGCTTCGGACAACGGGCGGTGGCGCTGCGGTCCGGACGGGCGGCAATCGGGTGCCTGCGGGGCTCCGGGGCCGGCTCGCCGGCGGCACGGCCGGGCGTGGGGGAAACCCAGGCGCGCCGCACTCGTTCCTGCGGGCCGGCCCCGCGCCCGTCCCTGACATGCTGTCAGTTCGCTTGCGGGGGACGGAAGATCCTTAAGCCAGGGTGGAACAGCCCTGATGGACCGGCCGATCGGGCTCAGTCGACGCGGGCGTCCATCGCCTCGGCCAGGCTGCGCGGACGCAGGTCGGTCCAGTTCTTCTCGACGTAGTCCAGGCAGGCCTGCCGGGATTCCTCGCCGAACACGCTGCGCCAACCGGCGGGCACGTCGACGAAGGCGGGCCAGAGCGCGTGCTGGTTCTCCTCGTTCGCCAGGACCAGGAACGCGCCCTGCTCGTCGTCGAAGGGGTTGGTGCTGCTCATCGGACCCTCACTTCGTGGTTGTGGTCGTGCACTTGGGCAAGGTCGTTCGACTCGTCGGCCGGCTCGTCGTCGAGCCCGCCGTCGACCTCGTCGTTCAGCTCGTTGTTCAACTCGCCGTTCAGCTCGTTGTTCAGCTCGTCACAGAACTCGGTGACCCGCCGCCGGAAGGCGGCCACCACCCGCCGGGCGGTCGGCTCGTCGCAGCCGTCCAGCGCGTGTACCAGGGCGCACTCCAGCCCGCCGGGTGCGCCGTCCGCGGTCCGCCGCTCCACCAGGTGGAGCAGCAGGTCCACGGCCGTGCGGGCCACCGGGACGGGCCGCTCGGCGACCGCCACGGCGTCGGCCCACCGCCCGCCGTCGGCCGGCTCGGCCCGCACCAGGTGGGAGACCGCCACCCCGAACAGCGGCTGGCGGCCCGCCTGCCGGGCCGGGTTGACCAGTTCCACCACCCGGTCGAACGGCAGGTCCTGATGGGCGTGGGCGGCCAGCAGCCGCTCCCGGACCCGCCCGACCAGGGTGCGGGCCGTCGGGGCGCCGGAGGTGTCGACCCGCAGCACCACGGTGTTGACCAGGCAGCCGACCACGCCGTCCAGCACCTCGTCGTCCCGGCCGGCCAGCGGCACCCCGATCGGCAGGTCGTGCCCCGCGCCGAGGTCGCCCAGCGCGGCGGCGAACGCCGCCTGCACCACCATGCCGGTGCCGGCCGAGCAGGCCCGGGCGGCGGCCGCCAGCCGGCGGTGCTCCCGCTGGTCCAGGGCGAAGCGGACGGTGCCGGCCGCGCCCGGCCCGGCGCCCGGGGCGCCGGTGGCGTCCGGCAGGCCGCGCCACGGCGGCAGGGCGGCCAACGCGCCCTTCCAGTAGGCGGCCTGCCGGGCGGCCGGGCTCTCCGGGCGGTCCTCGTTGCCGAGCCGCCGCCGCAGCCACAGGGCGTGGTCGGCGTACTGGACGGCGGGCGACGGCCAGCGCGGTGCCCCGCCGGCCGCCCGGGCCCGGTAGGCGAACCGCAGGTCGGCCAGCAGCGGTTCGAGCGCGTGCCCGTCCACCGTCGCGTGGTGCAGCACCAGCAGCAGGGTGTGCCGGTCGGGGCCGCTGCGCAGCAGGGCGGTGCGCAGCGGCGGTTCGGTCAACAGGTCGAAGCCGCGGTCGAGTTCGGCGGCGATCCAGGCGTCCAGCCGCTCCGGCGGGACGTCGAGGAAGCGGGGCGCGGCGGACGGGACGGCGGAGAGGAAGGCCTCGGCGAGGTCGGCGTCGGCGGGCGGGGCGTCGGGCGGGGCGTCGGCGGGCGCGAGGATGCGCTGCTCGGGGCCGTCCGGGCCGTACGGCAGGACGGTCCGCAGGGCCTCGTGCCGGGCCACCAGGTCGCCGAGGGCGGCCCGCAGCGCGGCGGGGTCGAGCCCGCCGGTGAGGTCGAGGGCCAGGGTGGTGAGGTAGTCCGGGCGGTGCTCGCCCAGGTAGTTGGCGGTCCACAGGCGCAGTTGGGCGGGGGCGAGCGGCAGCCGGTCGGGGCGGGCCGTCCGGTCGCCGAACGCCGGGGCGCTGCCTTCGGCACCGTCGGCACCGTCGGTACGGGCGGCGCGGTCGAGCCGGTGGTCCAGCCCGGCCACCGTGGGCGCGTCGAACAGCTCGCCGAGCGGCACGTCGACCCCCAGGGTGGACCGGATCCGCCCGGCCAGCCGCATCGCGGCGATCGAGTTGCCGCCGAGCGCGAAGAAGTCGTCCTCCGGCGCGACCGCCGGCACCCGCAGCACCTCCGCGAACAGCGCCGCCAGCACCTCCCGGCGGGGCGAGCGGGTCGGCGCCGGGGCCGACCGCTGCGGCGGGCCCAGGGCGGTCGTGTCGACCTTGCCGTTGGCGTCCAGCGGCAGCGCGTCGACCGGGACGAGCACGGCGGGCACCAGGTGGCGCGGCAGCCGCCCGGCGAGCCGGCGGCGCAGTTCGCCGGCGGCCACCGGCCGGTCGGCGACCACGTACCCGACCAGCGAGCGGCCCGCCGGGCCCGCCCCGTGCGGCACCACCCGGGCGGCGGTGACCTCCGGTTCGGCGCACAGCGCGGCCTCGATCTCGCCCGGCTCGATCCGGAACCCGTTGATCTTCACCTGCCGGTCCGCGCGCCCCAGGAAGTGCAGCCGGCCCTCGGTGTCCCACCGGCCCAGGTCCCCGGTGCGGTACAGCCGGCCGCCCGGCGGGCCGTACGGGTCGGCGACGAAGCGCTCGGCCGTCCGGGCCGGGGCGCCGTGGTAGCCCGCGGCCAGGCCCTCGCCGCCCAGGTGGATCTCGCCGGGGACGCCCGGCGGCACCGGGCGCAGCGCGGCGTCCAGCAGCAGCACCCTCGTCCCCGCGAGCGGGCGGCCGATCGGGACGGCCCCGCCCTCGCGGACCGGGCCCGCCGGGACTTCGTGGCCCAGGGCGAAGGTCGTGCTCTCCACCGGCCCGTACAGGTCCAGCAGCCGCTGGCCGGGCGCGGCCCGCCGGGCCCGGGCGAGCGCCGCCGGGGGCACGACGTCGCCGCCGGTGCAGATCAGGCGCAACCGGGCCAGGGCCGCCGGGATCTGCTCGGTCAGCAGATCGAACAGGCCCGCCGTCAGCCAGGCCGCGGTGGCGCCGCCGCGCTCGACGGCCCGGGCGTAGTCCGCCGGGGTCAGTTCCCCCGGCGGGGCCACCACCACCTGGCGGCCGGTCAGCAGCGGCATCAGCAGCTCGTACACCATGGCGTCCCAGGCGTGCGGCGAGTGGAACAGCACCCGGTCGTGGTCGGGGCCGTGCCACAGCGGGTCGTCGGCCAGGGCGAGGATGTTGCGGTGGGTGACCGCCACGCCCTTGGGGCGGCCGGTCGAGCCCGAGGTGTACAGCAACTGGGCGACCTGCCCGGGCCGCACCTCCACGCCGGGGTCGTCCGTACTCCCGCCCGCCCGCCGGGCCGCCGCCAACAGCTCGGCGTCCAGCAGCAGTTCGGTGCCCGCCTCGGCGGCGAGCGCGCGCAGCCGCTCGGCCGGGAACCCCGGGTGCAATGGGACACAGACGGCGCCGAGCTTGGCCAGCGCCAGCATCGCCACCGGCACCTCCGGGCTGCGCGGCAGCCGCACGGCGACCCGGGTGCCGGGCCGCACCCCGAGGGCCGCCAGGTGGTGGGCCAGCCGGTTGGCGTCGGCGTTCAGCGCGCCGTACGTGGTGGTGCCGGCGGTACCGGCGCCGTCGACGTGTCGCAGGGCGATCCGGTCCGGGTGGTCGGCCGCCAGCCGCTCGAACCGCGCGCCGACCGACACCGGTTCGGCGTCGACCGCCGGGCCGGTGCCCCAGGCCCGCAGCCCCGCCCGCTGGACGGGCGGCAGCAGGTCGACCCGGCCGGTGGTCAGCGCGTCCGCGCCCGGACCGGCCAGGGCGGCGCAGGCGGCCGTCAGCAAGGTGCGCAGCCGGTCCGCGTCGAGGTACCGGTCCAGTTCGGCGGGGCGCAGTTGGAGCCGCACGTCCAGGCCGCCCTGGCGCGGCAGCACCACCAGCGAGAGCGGGTAGTGGGTGCCGTCGAACGGTTCGACGGCGCCGATCCGCAGGCCCGGCGCGGGCTCGACGAACCCGGCCTCGTCCAGCGGGTAGTTCTCGAACACCAGCGAACTGTCGAAGAGCCGCCCGACGCCGGCGGCCTCCTCCACCGCGGTGAGCCCCAGGTGCTCGTGGTCCAGCAACGCGGTGCGCTCCCGCTGGAGCCGGGCGGCGAGCTCGCGCAGCGGCTCGCCCGGGTGCAGCCGGGCCCGGACCGGAACGGTGTTGATCAGCAGGCCCACGAGCCGCTCCGCCTCCGGCAGTTCGGCCGGGCGCTGGGCGACGGTGGTGCCGAACAGGACGTCGTCGCGGCCGGTGAGGTGGGAGAGCACCAGCGCCCACGCCGTCGCCACCAGGGAGCCGAGGGTCACCTCCCACTGCGCGGCGCGCGCCCGCAGCCCGGCGGTGAGCCCGGCGGGCAGGGTGAAGACGCTCGTCGACGGGCCGTCGTCGGCGCCCTCGCCGCCGGCCGGAGCGGGCCGGCCGACCCGGGTGGGCTCGGCCCCGGCGAGGGCGGCGCGCCAGGCGCCGCGCGCGGCCGCGTCGTCGCGCCCGGCCAGCCAGTCGAGGTAGCGGCGGTAGGACGGCGCCGGGGGCAGGTCGACGCCCTGGTGCAGCGCGAGCAGCTCGCGCAGCACGATCGGCACCGACCAGCCGTCCAGCAGCAGGTGGTGGTGGGTGAAGACGAGCCGCCACCGGTCGGCGGCCAGCCGCAGCAGGGTGAAGCGGATCAGCGGCGGCGTGTCGACCGCGAACGGCCGGCGGTCCTCCTCCACGAGCCGCCGGGCGGTGGCGGACTGCTCCCGCTCCGCCCGCCCGGTGAGGTCCACGGTGCGCCAGGGCAGCGTCACCTCGACCGGCACGACCTGCTGCGGCGGGCCGGACTCGCCGCTGGTGAAGGCCCCGGCGAGCTGCGGATGGCGCGCCAGCAGCCGCTGGGCGGCGTCCTGGAGCCGCTCCGGGTCGATCGCGCCGGTGAGGTCGAGGACGAGCTGCACGAGGTACGGGTCGCGGCGGCCGTCGTGGGCGGCGTAGCGGGAGTGGAACAGCAGGCCGGCCTGGAGCGGTGTGGCGGGCAGCAGGACGGCGGCGGGCGCGGCGGCCTCGGCGGAGGCTTCGGCGGACGTTTCGGCGGGCGCCTCGGGCTGGGCCTCGGCTGCGGGCCCCTCGGCCCGGGGCGGGCCGGCGGACGACAGGGTGGTGAGGGCCTGCTCCCAGCGGGCGGCGAGTTCGGCCACCGCGTCGGCGGCCAGCACGCCGGCCGGCCAGGCCCATTCGACCCGCAGCCGCGGGCCGTCCGGGCCGGTCTCCACGAAGGCGTCGACCGAGAGGGTGTGGGCGAGCGGCAGAGTGGGGTCGGCCTCGCCGCGCAGGGTGCCGGGGACGGGCTGCCAGGGGCCGCGTCGGGTGGTGTCGAAGCGGCCCAGGTAGTTGAAGGCGATCGGGGCCGGGCGGTCGGGCAGCGTGCCGGACCGCTGGAGCAGCCCGTACGTCAGGCCCCGGTGGGGGGTGGCGCGCAGGCGCTGCCGGGCGGCCGCGACGGCGCGGGCCAGGTCGTCGGCGGCGGGGGCGAGGCCGTCGGCGGGGGCCAGGTTGTCGACGCGGGCCGCTCCCCCGGTGTCGGGCGCGGCCGGGCCGGTGTCCAGCAGGACGGGGTGGATGACCGTGAACCAGCCCAGCGTCCGGGAGAGGTCGAGGCCGTCGAGGGCGGCGAGTTCCGGGTCGCGGCCGTGGCCCTCGACGTCCACCAGGAGCGGGCCGTCGGTACTACGGGCGCGCCAGCCGTGCAGGGCTGCGGCGAGGGCGCCGAGGAGGATCTCCGGTACGGCGGCGCCGAGTCGGTCGGGCAGGTCGGTCAGCAGGGCGGCGGTCGGGCCGCCGCCCAGGGTGGTGCGCAGGGTCGCGGCCCCGGCCACGGTGTCCCGGGTGCGGTCCAGCGGCCGGGTGCCGATGGTCCCGGTGCCGGCCGTCAGCAGGCCGTGCCAGTGGTCGCGGTCGGCGGCGACCGCCGGGTCGGCCTCGGCGGCCCGCAGCGCACGGGCCCAGTCGGCGGCCGTGACGGGGACGGCGGCGAGGTCGGCCGGGTGGCCGTCGGCGGCGGCCCGGTGGGCCCGGGCGAGGTCGTCGAGCAGGATCCGCCAGGAGACGCCGTCGACGGCGAGGTGGTGGATCACCATCAGCAGCAGGCCGCCCTGGTCGCCGTCGAACCAGACCGCCCGCAGCAGGTCGCCCCGGTAGGGGTCGAGGCGGCGGCGGGCGTCGTGCCGCTGTTCCGCGACGAGTTCCAGCAGGGCGGGCGCCGGGTCGCGGCCGGGGGCGGTGGAGAGGCCCTCGCGGGCGAGGTCGATCCGGTGCAGCAGCGGGGCCGCCGGGACGGTCCCGGCGGGCCGGATCTCGAAGGCGAGCGGCTCGCCCGGGGCCCCGGTCAGGCGGGTCCGCAGCGCGTCGTGGTGGTCGACGAGCTGCTGGAGGGCGGTGCGCAGGGTGTGTTCGGTGGCGCCGGGCGGCACCTCGCACAGCAGGGACTGGGCGTAGCCGTGGATCGGTCCGCCGCGGGCCGCCAGCCAGTCCGCGATCGGGGTGGGCGGCAGCACCTCGCCCGGGGGCGCGGGCGCCGCCGGGCGGGGGGGGGGGGGGGGGG
>NZ_JBHWIO010000158.1:0-8298 GCF_042732075.1 Kitasatospora sp. NPDC059812 | reverse complement strand
CCGGGCCCCCGCCCGCCGTCGGCACCGGGCCCCCGCCCGCCGTCGGCACCGGGCCCCCGCCCGCCGTCGGCACCGGGCCCCCGCCCGCAGGAGCCGCCGCGCGCCTGCCCGCTCCCCGCGCCGAGGACGGCCCGCTCGCGCCGGGCGTGGCGAGCCCGCCCGCCACCGCGTCCGGCGGCCGCTTCGACCTGGCCGGCCTGCTGCTGCTCACCGGCTCCACCACCGCGCTGCTGCTCGCCCTGTCCACCGCCTCCGGACTGCCGCTGCCCGGCTGGGCCGCCGCCGCACTGCTGCTCGCCGCCGCCGTCCTCGCGCTCGCGCTGGTCCGTCAGGAACGGCGGGCCGCCCGGCCGATCCTGGCGCCCGGCCTGGTCAACACCCCCGGGGTGCGGTCCGGGCTGGTGGTTTCGCTGATCGGCTACCTGCTGCTGTTCTGCCCGCTCGTGCTCGGCCCGGTGCTGCTGACCGGCGCGGGCGTGCCGGTGGCCCGGGCCGGCCTGGTGATCACCCTGCTGCCTGCCGCGTTCGCGCTCGCCGCGACCGTCGGCGGCGCGCTGCTGCCGCGTGGCTGGTCGGACGTCGCCCGTTGCCGCGCGGGCGCGGTGCTCGCGGGCGCGGGGCTGCTGCTGTTCGCGCTGCTGCCGGTCTCCGGGGCGGCCGTGGCGGTGCCGCTGCTGCTCGCCGGCTACGGGCTGGGACTGCTGCTGCCCGCCAACAACGCGCTGGTGATGCGGGCGATCCCGGCGCAGTGCTCGGCGGTCGGCGGCGGCATGGTGAACATGGCCCGCAGCCTCGGGACGGCGCTCGGCACCGCGCTGCCCGTCCTCGGGGTCCATCTGGCGGGCCCGGCGGCCGGCGGCCGGACGGTGCTGCTCGCCCTCGCGGCGGTCGCGGTGGCAGCCGTGGCCCTGACCCGGCCGGTCCGCCAGGCCTGAGCCGGGACCTCTTCCTCTGAGCCTCCGACCCCTGAGCCTCCGACCCCTGAGCCTGAGAGCCCCTAAGCCTGAGAGCCCCTAAGCCTCCGAGCGGACGTTCAGTGCGTCCTGGGCCCGGTTGAGGCCGCGCCGCACCAGCGTGTCCAGCGCGTCCGCGCACCGGTCCAACACCGCTGGCAGGGCGGCCTGTTCGTGGTCCGAGAACTTCTTCAGCACGAAGTCGCCGGCGCTCTGCCCCTTCGGTGGGCGCCCGATTCCGAAGCGCAGCCGCACGAAGTCGGGGGTGCCGAGCACCTCGCCCACCGAGCGCACGCCGTTGTGGCCGCCGGGGCCGCCGCCGCGCTTGAGCCGTCCGGTGCCGAACGCGAAGTCCAGGTCGTCCTGCACGACCACCAGGTGCTCGACCGGGACGCCGTAACGCCGCAGCAGGCCGGACACCGGTCGGCCGGACAGGTTGATGAACCACTGCGGCTTGGCCAGCACCACCCGGTGGCCGTCGACCTCGATCTCCGCCACCAGGGCGCCGATCCCGCGCCGCCGGAACCGCGCGCCGTACCGTTCGGCCAGCCGTTCCACGGTCAGGAAGCCGGCGTTGTGCCGGGTCAGCCGGAACCACGGGCCGGGGTTGCCCAGTCCGGCGATCAGCCAGGGTGCGGCGGGGGGCATCGGGAACTCCAGGGGCTTGTCGCGGACGCGGGACGGCCGGGGCACGGTACGCACGGTACGGGACCGTCGACCGCGCCCCGGCCGTCCGAGGACACGCGCAGTGGGGTGGGTCAGGACTCGGGCACGCCGGGGGCGGCGCCGCGCTCCGTGAGCATGTCGGTCATCAGCTGCACCTCCGAGGTCTGCGCGACCACCATCGACTGGGCGAGCCGCTTCTCGGCGTCGTTCTTCGCCAGGTCCACATAGCCCTGGGCCATTTCGACGCCGCCCTTGTGGTGCTGGATCATCAGCTGCAGGTAGTACACCTCGGCGTCCCGCCCGCTGAGCGAACGCAGCTTCGCCAGCTGGGTGTTGGTGGCCATGCCGGGCATCAGCGAACCGTCGTGGGCCTGGTAGTCGTGGCCCATCCTCATCCACGCCATCGGCTTGGCCGCCGAGTGCTGCGGCAGCCCCCACTGGTCGATCCAGCCCATCATCATCCCGCGCTGGTTGGCCTGGGTGTTGATGATGTCGAAGGCGAGGGTGCGGGTCGGGTCGTCGCCGGTGCGGTCCCGGACGATGAACGACAGGTCCACCGCCTGCTGGTGGTGGGTCGCCATGTCGCGGGCGAACCCGGCCTCGGGCGAGTCGTCCGCCGGGACGGCCACCGAGGCCGACCCGGACGCCGACGTCCCGCTCGCCACCAGGGCGGGCACCCCGAGGGCCAGCGCGAGGGCGGCGGCCAGCGCGGCCGGCCACCACAGCCGCCGACGGGCCGGGCGCGGCGCCCCGGCCTCGTCCGCGAACTCCTCGGCGGCGTGCTCGGAGCCGTCCTCGGGCAGCGCCGCGTCGGCGGTCACATCTGCCCCATGGTGCAGGAGGCGCCCGGCTCCTGGGTCTGCTTGCCCTGGACGTACTTGGTGAAGAACTGGTTCACCCGGGGGTCGCTCGCGCTGTCCACGATCAGCTGGGTGCTCCAGGCGTTCAGGGTGATGGCGCCCTTCTCGTCCGGGTACGGGCTCATCAGCGAGTACGGGGTGGTCTTGACCTTGTCGGACAGGGTCTTGATGTCGTCCGGCGTCGCCTTGCCGTTGTACGTCACCCAGACCGCGCCGTGCTCCAGCGAGTGGACGGCGCGCTCGTTCTCGACCGGCTGGTCGTAGACGTGGCCCATGCAGTCCAGCCAGATCGCGTTGTGGTCGCCGCCGACCGGCGGGGTCATCGGGTAGCTGACCTTGTCCTTGACGTGGGTGCGGCTCAGCTCGCCGAAGGTCTGCACGCCCGGGATGTCCGCGTTGGCGGCGGCCTGCTCCTTCTTCTTGCTCTGGTTGGCGTCCATGACGATCCAGGTGCCGGTGGCGATCGCGCCGATCACCAGCACACCGGCCGCGACCGAGGCGATGACCTTGTTGCGGCGGTCGCGGCGCTGCTCGCCGGCGCGCAGCTCGGCTATCCGGGCGCGGCGGTCGGTCGGGCCGGGCTTGCCGGACTGCTTGCCGGACTGCTTCGAGGCGGAACCCATGGTGGTTGTCCTTGTCCCCGCCGCGCACTGCTGGTGGCGCGGCGGTCAGCTGAAAGAAGGGGAGGGGCGGATCCGCCGGCGGATGCCGGGCGGTGGGTTCCGCTCAGGACCGGTGTACTTGCAGCTCGTGCAGATCTGGCGCCGGATGCGGACCGTCCAGCAGCCCGGCGGGCACCACTCTGGGCAGCGCCTCGGCTGCCGGCGCGAGCGGTGACGCGGCCGGCTGCGGATGCGGCGGCGGGTTCGGCAGTTGGGCGTCCTGCGCGCAGTACGGGTGGCTGGAGCAGCCGTTGTCACGGCGGGGCTGCCCGCCGTCGGCGGTGCACCACGTCCAGTGCCGCTGCTCGCCGGCGCGCTGGCGCTGGTCGGAGGCCTTGGCGGCGGGGCCGGTGTGCGGGGCGTGACTGGAGACCGTCGTGACGGCGGTGACGGCGGCGGTGACGGTGGTCGGCATCGGAGCGGCGTGCGCGCCGACCGCCTTCGACTGACCGGCGCACGGCAGCGTCGTGAGCAGCGCGACCAGCAGCAGAACCCACAGCACACCCACCGGGCGGCCCGCCGGAGCGGCCCTCCCCGGTCGAGGTGAGCTGGGGGCCGACGCGGTCATGCGCACATTTAATCAGCCGAACGAGTGAAGCGATGCCCCTCCTCGACCCCCATTTTCGGCCGCTCCCGGACCCGAACACCCCGGAAACGCCCTGCTCCGGGCACATCCGGCAAGCAGGGACGGAACGGGACCGAACGCAGGAGTGAACCCGGGGGTGGACGCAGGGGCGGACGCGGCGCCGGACTCCCCGGTGAAACCCGAGGTCGACGCGGTGGCCGGGAACGGCCCGGCGCTGACCGGTTGTCGCCGAAACCCGGACAGCGTCGTTGCACTTGGAGACAATGACGTCGAGTCCGGCCCCGCCGGGGGCGGCGCGACCACGGACCGACCAGGAGCCGCCAGATGAGCAAGCAGGGTGCCCCCGCACAGCCGCACCGGCCGGACGACGGTTGGTGGGAAACGGTCTACGACGGCCCGGCGGGCACCCTCCCCGACACCCCGCACGCGGACCCCGGCGACGGCAGCGTCGACGACTGGTTCGATACGGCGGTCGGCCTCATCGGCCAGCAGCGCACGGCCGAACCGGAGCCGGTCCTGGACGCGGAGCCGGTTCTGGAGTCGGAGCCGGAGCCGGTGGCGGCGGAGTCGGCGGCGGCGGTGCCGGTAGCGGACGAGGTGCTGGAACGGGACAGCATCGACGACTGGTTCGACACCGCGATCGGCGTCATCGGACCCCAGCGGACGGACGAGGAGCCCCACGCCACCGTCCCCGCCCCGGCCATCGCTCCTGACGCCCCGGGACCTGAAGCCGAGACCGCGCCCGCACCAGTTGTCGCCCCGGTCTCCCTGGACAAGCCCACCCCCGAGCCCACCCCCGAGCCCACCCCCGAGCCCGAACCCGAGCCCGAACCCGAGGCCGCCGCCGAGGAACCCGAACCCGCCCCGGAACCCGACACCCTCGCCACCGCCACCGTCCCCGACCCGCGCCCGGCCGTCCGCTCGCCGCTCGCCGACGGCGCCCCCACCGTGCCGCACATCGGCGAGCGCCCGCCGACCTACGGGCCGGAGCCGACCGCCGTCCCGGAGGCGGATCCGGGTGTCCTCGGGGCGCTGGTGCCGGACACCGTCCTGGAGGGCGCCCAGTACGGGTCGTCCGTCCTGCGCGCCGTCTCCGTCCGCGGCGACTCCGCCCGCTTCCGGGGCGAGTCGCGGCGCGACGCGCTGCTGGTCACCAGGTTCGGGGACGGCCCGGACGGGCTGCTGCTCGCCGTGCTCGCCGGCATCGACCGGACCGGCACCGCCGCGGACGAGGCGCTCCCCCCGGAGGCCGTCGCCACCAGCACCCGTGAGGCCTGCCGCCATCTGGCCGCCGCGGTCGGCCGCAGTCGCGAGGGCCTGGCCGCCGACCTGCGCGACGGCGCCCGGGACCGGCTGCGCTACGGCCTCCAGCGGCTCGCCACCGGCGCCGTCGCCCCGCTGCGCGCGCTCGCGCCCGGAAACGAGGGGGACGGCACGCCGTCCCCGGCCTCGCTGCACTGCCTGCTGCTGTCGCTCGACCCGGCGGCCGGCCACCGGGCGGCCTTCGGGGTCGGCCCGGGCGGGCTCTACCTGCTGCGCTCCGGCCACTGGATCGACGCCTACGCGGCCCGCCTGCTGCACCACCCGGACGGCCAGCAGCCGCCGGAGGAGCCGAGGCCGTTCCGCTTCCGGCTGGTCCCCGCCACCCCGGGCGACGTGCTGCTGCTCTGCACCCCCGGCCTGGCCCGCCCGATCGCCGACGAGCCGGCCGTCGCCCACTTCCTGTCCACCCACTGGGCCCACCCGCATCCGCCCGGCACCGTCGACTTCCTCCGCCAGGTCCAGGTCCGCGCCAAGGGCTACGCCGACGACCGTACGGCCGCCGCCGTCTGGACCGACTGACGACCGACTGACGACCGAATGGCCGACCAGACGCCGACCGCACACCAGGCGCCCGACGCCCGGTCAGCGCGCCTTGGGAAAGGCGGCGCGCAGCGCGGAGCCGCGGACGGTGACCGCGGCCCGGAGGACGGGCAGCATGCAGACGGTCTGCACCGCGGCGTACCAGGGCGGGCAGACGCCCGGGATCAGGTCGACGCCGATGATGGCGATCGGCATGATGACGGTGAGGGCGCCCAGTCGTTCGAAGGCCCGGCGGGACCCTCGGGAGGCGGCGACCGCCAGCCGGTGGAGCAGCACGGCGACCACCGGCAGCAGCACCGCCCGGACCCACATGAACGTGTTCACCGGGTGGCCGCTGCCCGCCACCGCGACGACCGCCAGGAACGCGACGGCGCCGAGCGCGCCGTAGACCTTGATACAGGCCGTCACCGTGCCGAAGGCCCGCCGGGTACGGGGGTCGTGGAGCAGCGCCGCCTCGGGCGTGCCGGGCATGTCGCTGCCGGGCATGTCCGTGCGGTGGGCGTTCGTGCGGTGCATCTTCGTGTGGTGCGTGTCCGTGCGGTGCGTGTTGGTGTCCATGTCCACCGACGCTACGAACCGCCCGGCCGGGGCGGTATCGGTCTGGGCCCACGGCTGGGTGGGGCCAGACCCACTCCCCGGCCGATCGGGGCGGTGGCGGGCTCGGCGCGGTGCACAGTGGGAGCACCGTACGGAAGGGGAGAGACGTGGGACGGCTGGGTTCGTGGGTGGCGCGCGCCGGGGTGGGGTTCGTGCGGGCGTGTGTCGTGGCGGCCGTCTGCCTGCTGCTGCCGGCCGTGTGGGCCGCGGCGGTGGCGCTGGGGGTCTGGTGGGGGGCGGGCAACCCGTGGTCGTGGACGGCGCCGTTCGTGCTGGTGGGCGTGGGCACACTCGCCCTGCCCCGCCCCGTCTGCCGGATCGTCCGCTTCCTCGTCGCGCGGTGGACCGCCACGGTGATCCCCGCCGGATACCGGCAGGCCGGGCCGGTGACGCGGATGTCCACCGGGTTCTGGTGGAACGGCTTCTCCTACGAGCGCACCCGCCGGGACGCGCTGATGGACCAGCGCTGGCGGGTCCGCTGGCGGGACCCGGCGAACTGGCGCGACCTGCGGTTCGCGGGGATCGCGCCGTTCACCGCCGGTCTGCTCGCGTGCCTCCCGCCGGCCGGGGTGGTCGTGGCGGCCTGCGCGGTCCTCGGGTTCGGCGGGCCGGAATCCGCCGCGGGCCTGGCCGGGGCGCTCGGCGCGGTCGTGGCCGTGGCCTCCGCCCCGTACGCCTGGCGGCCCGTCGTGCCGGTGGCGGTCCGCTTCCTGCGCCCGTCGCCGGCGATGGCGCTGGCGGAGCGGGTCGAGGAACTGACCGCCCAGCGGGCGGACGTGACGGTCGCGCAGGCCGCCGAGATCCGCCGGATCGAACGGGATCTGCACGACGGGGCGCAGGCCCGCCTGGTCGCGCTCGGGCTCTCCCTGGCGACCGCCGGGAAGCTGATGGAGCGTGACCCCGACCAGGCCAGGGCGCTGATGCGGGACGCGCAGGCCGGTGCCACCGCCTCGCTGGCCGAACTCCGCGACCTGATCCGGGGGATCAGCCCGCCGGTGCTGAGCGAGCGGGGGCTCGTCGACGCCGTCCGCGCGCTCGCCCTGGACGTCCCGCTGGAGGTGGCCGTCAGCGCCGACGCCCTGTTGCGCCTGGACCCGCCGATCGAGTCCGCCGTCTACTTCGGCGTCGCCGAGCTGCTGACCAACGCCGTCCGGCACGCCGGGGCGTCCGGGGTGCGGATCTCCCTCACGCGGGACGGCACCGGTGTCGCCGCCGCGGTCGTCGCCGAGGTCGAGGACGACGGCCGGGGCGGGGCCGACGTCCGGGCCGGCGGCGGGCTGGCGGGCCTGCGCCGCCGGCTCGCGGCCTTCGACGGCACCCTGGAGGTCACCAGTCCGTCGGGCGGTCCGACCCGTGTCAGGATGACGGTGCCATGCGAATCGTTGTAGCCGAAGACCTCTACCTCCTGCGCGACGGGATGGTCCGCCTGATCGAGGCCTGCGGGCACCAGGTGGTGGCCACGGCCGCCACCGGGCCCGAGACGCTCGACGCGTTGCGCAGGTGGCGCCCGGACGTGTCCGTCATCGACGTCCGCATGCCGCCGACCCAGTCGGACGAGGGGCTGCGGGCGGCCCTCGCCGCCCGCGGCGAGATGCCCGGGCTGCCGGTCCTCATCCTCTCCCAGCACGTCGAGCAGCTGTACGCCCGGGAGCTCCTGGCGGACGGCTCCGGCGGCGTCGGCTACCTCCTCAAGGAGAGCGTGTTCGACGCCGACCAGTTCATCGGTGCCCTGGAGCGCGTCGCGGACGGAGGGACGGCCATGGACCCGGCCGTCATCGCGAGACTGCTGTCCAACACGCCACCGAACCGGGGGCTCGAACGGCTCACCGAACGCGAGTACGCCGTGCTGGGGCTGATGGCCGAGGGGCTCTCCAACCAGGCCATCGGCCGCCGGCTCTTCCTGAGCGAGAGCGCCATCGGCAAGTACACCACCGCGATGTTCGGCAAGCTCGGCATCACCGACGACGACGACACCAACCGCCGCGTCCGCGCCGTCCTCACGTACCTGAACAAGTCCTAGGGCGTGTCTTCAAACTCCCGCCTGCGCGCCGGCGTTGGGGCACGCACCTCGCCGCGTTGTCGTCAGTCGCCGATGCTCCGCATGGACTCCC
>NZ_JBHWIO010000157.1:0-8444 GCF_042732075.1 Kitasatospora sp. NPDC059812 | reverse complement strand
CCCGCCCCCAACCGAGTGCGGTGTGGGGGGGGGGGGGTGTTTTTTGTCTATACGCCGCCGCGCGCGCGCGCTATCCGCGGCCCCCCGGGACGGTCGAGGACCGTCCGGGGCTCCGGCGCGCTTGCGGGGGGCGCCTACTCGCTCTTGATCGCGCCCAGGATGTCCATCCGGGCGGCCCGGTGGGCCGGCCAGAGGGCGGCCAGCAGGCCGATCACCGCGGCCGCGACCAGGAAACCGAGGATCTGCAGCGGCGGCACCACGGTGGTGATGTTCTTGAGCGAGTCCGCCATCGTGCGGGTGCCCGCCCAGGCCACCAGGATCCCGAGCCCGATCCCGACCGCGCCGCCGAACAGCGCGATCAGCAGCGACTCCAACCGGACCATCCGGCGGATGCCGATCCGGTCCAGGCCGATCGCCCGCAGCATGCCGATCTCCCGGCGCCGCTCGAACACCGACATCGCCATGGTGTTGACCACGCCGAGCACCGCGATCACCACGGCCATCCCGAGCAGCCCGTACATCATGTTCAGCATGCCGGTGATCAGCTGACGGTTCTCCGCCTTGATGTCCTTCTCGCCCTTGACGGCGATCAGCGGGTTGCCGCCGGTCGCGTCGCGCAGCGCCTGCTTCAGCTTCTCGTCCGCGCCGTTGGCGCCCTTCACCAGGACCTTCGCCGGGCCGGAGCCGGGCAGCGCGTGCGGGCCCACCACGTTGTCCGGGGCGACGATGTTGGCCAGCGCGCTGTTGGCCTCCAGCACGGCGCCGACGGTGAGCGAGCCCTTGGCCCCGCCCGGGTAGGTGACGGCCATGGTGTCGCCGACCTTGAAGCCGAGGCGCTGGGCGGTGCCCGAGCTCATCATCAGCTTGCCCTGCTTGAGGGCGTCCGCCGAACCGTCCTTGACCTTGACGGTGGCCAGCTGGTCGATGGTCGCGGCGTCGACGCCCGTCAGGAACTCGTAGTCGGAGTCGCCCTTGTCGGTCGTCACCCGGACTTCGCGCATCACGCTCATGGCGCTGACGCCGGGCGCCTTGGCGATCTGGCCGGCGACCTCGGGGGAGAGCTTCGAGCCGTTCTGCATGGCGACGGTGTAGTCGGCCTTGAGGTCGTCCGCGGTCGCCGCGTCGACGGCCTTGTTCACCGAGGCGCCGACCACGGTCAGCGCGGTGATCAGGGTGACGCCGATGGTCAGCGCCGAGGCGGTGGCCGCCGTCCGGCGCGGGTTGCGGATCGCGTTCTCCTGGGCCAGCTTGCCCGGCGTGCCGTAGAGCTTGCGCAGCAGCGGGGCGAACAGCGCGATCAGCGGCCGGGCCAGCAGCGGGGTCAGCACGAACACGCCGATCAGCAGGGTGCCCGCGCCGAGCCCGACCAGCTTGTACTCCTTGCCGCCCGCGCCCGCGGCCAGGGAGCCCGCGCCAGCCAGCGTGAACAGCAGGCCGATCGTGTTGCGCACCAGCAGGCTCTTCTGGGTGGCCGGCTGCTCGATCGAGCTCATCGCGGCCACCGGGGCGATCCGGGAGGCGCGCAGGGCCGGCAGCAGGGCGGACAGCACCGTCACCAGGACGCCGACCAGCAGGGTCACCGCGATGGTGAGCGGCTTGATCACCAGCGAGCCCTGCGGCATGGTGTCGTCCATCGCGCTGACCAGCGTCTGCATGCCGGCGCCGATCCCGATGCCGGCGAGCAGCCCGGCCGCCGAGGCGAGCAGGCCGACCAGCAGTGCCTCGACCAGCACGGAGCGGGTGATCTGCTTGCGGCTGGCGCCGATCGCCCGCAGCAGTGCGAGTTCCTTGGTGCGCTGGGCGACCAGCATGGTGAAGGTGTTGGCGATGATGAAGATGCCGACGAACAGCGAGATGAAGGCGAAGACCATCAGGAAGGTGCTCAGGACCTTGGTGCCCTGCTGGATCATCCGGTCCTGCTCGGCGGCGAGCTCGCGCCCGGTCTTCGCCTCGATCGAGTCGCCCTGCGGGGCGGTCTGCTTGACGGCGGCGAGCAGCGCGGTGTCGTCCGCGCCCGGCTTGCCCTTGACGTCCAGCTCGGCGTAGCGGCCCGGGCTCAGGTAGAGCTGCTGGGCGGTGGCGGTGTCGAAGGCGGCCAGCGAGCCGCCGGCCAGCACGCGCGGGTCGTTGGTGGTCAGGGTGCCGGTGAGCTTGAGCTTCATCACCGGGCCGTTGACGGCGACCCGGATGGTGTCGCCGACCTGGTAGCCGCCCTTCTCGGCGGTCTTGGTGTCCAGTGCGATCTCGCCCGAGCCGTGCGGGCCGCGGCCGTCGACCAGCGGGTAGCGCGGGTCGGTGCCGTCGGCGCCCGGCACGTAGTTGGTGCCGGTGGTGGAGAAGCCGTTGCCGATCAGCGCGCCCTTCTTGTCGGCGATGCCGGCGAAGCCGCTGACCACGCCACGCGCCTCGGCGGCGCCGGGCAGTGCCGCGACCGCCTTGCGGATCTCCTCGGTGAGGGCCGGGCCCTCGGAGTCCTCACCGGTGTGGTCGTAGGCCTGGCGGGCGGCGTCGCGGTCGCTGACCGTGACGGCGATGTCGGTGTAGCTCTTGGAGTTCTGGGTCCTGAGCGCGTTGCCGAAGGTGTCGGAGAAGACCATGGTGCCGGCGACGAAGGCGGTGCCGAGCATGACGGCCAGCGCCGTCATGAGCAGTCGGCCCTTGTGGGCCAGCACGTTGCGCAAAGCGGTGCGGTACATGAGGGGGTGTCAGTCCTGGGGGTTCTCGAAGGTCGGGGGCGCGGGGCTGGCGGGTGGCTCTAGCTGGTGCGGCCCTTGGCGTCGAAGCGGCGCATGCGGTCCAGGACGGTGTCGGCGGTGGGGTGGTGGAGTTCGTCGACGATGCGGCCGTCGGCGAGGAAGACGACGCGGTCGGCGTAGGAGGCGGCGACGGGGTCGTGGGTGACCATGACGACGGTCTGGCCGAGTTCGCGGACGGAGTTGCGCAGGAAGGAGAGGATTTCGGCGCCGGAGCGGGAGTCGAGGTTTCCGGTGGGTTCGTCGGCGAAGATGATGTCGGGCTTGCCGGCGAGGGCGCGGGCGCAGGCGACGCGTTGCTGCTGGCCGCCGGAGAGCTGGGAGGGGCGGTGGCTGAGGCGGCCGGAGAGGCCGACGGTGTCGACGACGCGGTCGAGCCAGGCCTTGTCGACCTTGCGGCCGGCGATGTCCATCGGGAGGGTGATGTTCTCCAGGGCGGTCAGGGTGGGGAGCAGGTTGAAGGCCTGGAAGATGAAGCCGATGTGGTCGCGGCGGATCTGGGTGAGCTGCTTGTCCTTGAGGCCGACGAGTTCGGTGTCGCCGATGGTGGTGGAGCCGGAGCTGATGGTGTCGAGGCCGGCCATGCAGTGCATGAGGGTGGACTTGCCGGAGCCGGAGGGGCCCATGATGGCGGTGTACTGGCCCTGCGGGAAGTCGACGCTGACGTTGTCGAGGGCCACGACGCGGGTCTCCCCGTCCCCGTAGACCTTGTTGAGGCCGGTGGCGCGGGCGGCCGCCAGGCCGGTACGGACGGCGGTTGCGGGGGTCGTCACGGGGGTGCTCCTGAGGGCGGGAACGGACAATCGGGTTCCGTTCCATCCTCCCAATCCGTTCGAGCGCGATGCGTATGTCCCGAGGAGGGGCGACCCCCGCCGTCTCGGCGGCTCGGCGGGGGTCTTCTCATCCTCAGGTATGACACCGATCCCTGAGGACCATGGTCCCTGTGCTGCGGACGATGGTCCCCGTGCTACTCCACCGCGACGCCGAACGCGCCCGCCAGCCCGAGCAGACCGTTCGTCACCGAGCGGCCCGACGGGCTGAACTGCCAACCGCCGCCCGCACGCTGGAATGAACCCATGAGCATCGCGCTGTCCGGCACGCCGCCGGTGCCGGCCGCCCACTCCGCCGGACCGGCCGTGCCCGGACCGTACGTCGCCGCCAGGGCGACACCGTGCACGTAGCCGAGCGGCAGGGCCCGCGGCTCCTCCTCCTCGGTGGAGACGGCGACCACCACCTCGTCCACCGTGGCCGCCAGCCGCTCCAGGTCCAGGGTCAGCCGGACCGCCCGGGCCGGCTCGCCCGGCACCGAGTGGGTCGGGTGCAGCCGCACGGCGCCGTCCGGGTCCTGCGGGTTGTTGAAGAACACGAAGTGCTCGTCGCTCAGCACCCGCCCGGCGGCGCACAGGAACGCGGTGACGTCCAGCTCCACCGCGTCGCCGCCGGCCGTCCGGCTCTGCCAGCTGACCGTCAGGCTGCTGTGACGGTCCGTCGGCGCGGCCGCCGGTGCGGGCTTCTCCTGTTCCGCGGAGCCGCCGCCGAGCCGCCCCCGCAGCCCCTGCTCGGCCAGCAGCTCCACCAGCTCCGGCCCGCTGACCAGCGTCAGCGGCTTCCCCTCGATGTAGCTGTACGAGCCGCGGCCGAAGCCGGCGGTGGTCACCAGGATGCCCTTGTTGGCCCCGTGGTGCCGGACGGTCGACTCCAGGTCGCGCACGGCCGTCGGGGACACCGTCTTGCGGTAGCGCTTGGCCTGGATCACGATCTTGCCGCCGGTCACCGGGTCCAGGTCCTCGGCGACCACGTCCACCCCGACGTCGCCGCTGCGGGCCGTGGTCATCACCCGGAAGCCGCGCAGCCGGAACAGCTCGGCGATCAGCTCCTCGAACTCGATCGGGTCCATCTCGAACAGGTCCGGGTCGTCGTCGCCGCCGTGCCCGGCCAGGCTCCCGCCGACCGTCTCCGGCAGCCGGTCCGGCCGCACCTCGTCCAGCCGCTCCGGGCGCGCCGACAGCTTGCCGCCCAGGCCCTGGAAGCAGTCCACCGGCGCCACCCGGTCCAGCGCCAGCCCGGCGAACTCGGCCCGGGAGGCGGTCAGGGTGGCGAGGAAGCGCTCCGCCTCCCGGCCGGTCGCCGGGTCGATGCCGAGGACGAAGCCGTTCAGCACCACCGAGTCCAGCATCCCGTCCCGGTCCGCCCGGAACAGCTCCGCCGCCAGCCGCAGCGCCGACTGTGCCAGCACCTCCCGGTACAGCGCCTTGCGCTCCGTCGCCGGGCGGGCCACCTCCGCCTCGCGGTCGTCCGTCTTCACGTACCGGACCCGGCCGGCGGCCGGCACCACGTCCGGGCCGGGCAGCTCCCAGTTCACCACCAGCTGCCGGGTCGACGCCTCCCAGGCCGCCACCAGGCGGTGCGGGAAGCCCTCCGGCCAGGCCGCCGAGGCGTACAGGCCGGCGGTGAAGTACTCCTGCACCGCCTCCGGCTCGCCCGCGCGCAGCCGCCGCAGCAACTCCTCGGTACGGGCGGCGCGGTCCTCGTCCTGGCGGCGGCACTGCGCCGCCCAGGCCAGGTACTCCTGGTGGTACGCGGCCAGCCGGCGCTGCCGGTCGGCCTCCTGCGCCTGGGCGGCGTACCAGTCCTGCTCGAACCGGGCCCGGGCCTGCGCCAGGTACTGCTCGTACTGCCGCCGCACCCCCGGATTGCGCGCCTGCACCTGGTCCGGCGGCGGCACGTGGTACTTCGGGCCGCCCTGATCGGGCAGCTCCACCGGCCGGCCCAGCGGGCCCGGGTCGAACGGCGGCACCGCGCGCGGCGCCAGCAGCGCCTGCGGGCCGAACGCCGGAGCCGCCAGCCCGGCGGCCAGCAACCCGCGCAACTCCTCGACCCGGGCTTCCAGTTCGGCCGTCAGCCGGGCCGCCTCCGCCTCCCGGGACTGCTGGTAGGCCCGCTGCGCCTCCCGCTCGTTGCGGGCCGTCGCCCGCTGCTCATCCCGCTGCTCGCGCTCCAGCCGGCGCTGCTGCGCCGCCTCGGCACGCCAGCGGGCCTCCTCCCGGCGCTGCTGCTGTCGCTGCGCCTCCGCCCAGATCGCCAGCACTCCGTCGTTCCGCCGCCCCGCCACCGTCCACCCCTTCATTGCACGCCGGACCGGTCGCGCCGCACGCCTCCCGGCCGCGCCGCCAACCGCGCCCGCAACAATAGAACGTGAACACCCCACCGGGCCAAGCCCCGCGAGCAGCACGGCTGCACTGCACCGGTCAGTGCACCTGGGGCGCGTCCCCGGGCCGGGCGTGCCAGCGCCAGTCGGTGCGCAGCGGCTGGCCGGGCAGCGGGGCGCGGCCGGTGGCCCACAGAAGGGTCGGCCAGGGGGCGTCGGCGGCGGTGACGGGGACGTCGGGGAAGAGGCGGGCCAGGACGCGGCGGCAGAGGTCGGCCGGGGGATCCCAGTGCAGGCCGAGGCCCTGGGCGACGTCGTGCAGGTGCACCAGCGTCTCGACCAGGCTCATCGCGACGAACCCGGCCGGGTCGGCGACACCCCACGGGTGGTAGGCGCGGACCTCGGGCGCGGCGGCGCGGGCGATCGCGACCATCAGCCCGCCGCTCGCCTCCAGCACCTCGACCAGCCCGTCGGGCCCGCTCGCGCGGTCGGCGCGGACGAAGTTGTTCGGCCCGCCGGGGAAGCGGCGCTCGGTGGCGAAGGGGACGTACCGCTCGCGCGGCGGGGCGGCCGGGCCGAGCTGGGCGGCGTAGGCGAGCAGGTCGTCGGCGAGGTGCTCGACGGTGGTCCAGCAGTCCCAGGTGACCGTCCCGGCGGGCCGGGACCAGTCGGCGTCCGCGGGCGCCGCGCGCAGGGTGGCGGCGGCGAGCCGGAGGACGAGCGCGAGGTCGTCGGCGGTGACGGGGGACTGGGCGGCGGGCTCGGGCGTCATGGTCGCGGAGGCTAGCAGGGGGCACTGTCACGGGAGCACTGTCAGGGGTGGCGGGTACTCTGCACTGGTTCGAGAGGGAGGCATGCCCGTGACGATCGCACCGCAGCACCACCCGGACCGGCCCGCCGGCTGGGTCTCCACCGGGCTGAGCTGGCACGAGGGCCGCGCCCTGCTCGGCGCCGTGCGCGGCGGCCAGACGCACGAGCGGGCCGTCACGCCCGGCGCGGAGGTCGGCTGGCTGCTGGGCGGGCCGCGCCGCTGCACCGGCGCCTGGCTGGCCGGGGCGACGGAGCGCACCCCGTGCCCGCACCACGCGGTGATCGCGCCGGACGGCGCCGCCGTGCAGTGCCCGGCCTGCCAGAGCGTCGACCGGGGCCTGGCCCTCGCCCGGGACCAGATCCTCGACGACGGCCGGACGTACCTGCTCTACCTCGCCTGGTTCGGCGACGGTCTGCTAAAGGTCGGCCTGACGGCCGAACAGCGCGGCGACAGCCGACTGCTCGAACAGGGCGCGCTGGCCTACGCGTTCACCGCCCGGGGCGGGCTGCCGGCCATCCGGCGCGCCGAACTCACCGTCGCCGCCTCCGGGTTGGCCCGCGAGCGGTTCAAGGCCAGGCTGAAGACCGAGCACTGGTGGGCGCACGGCGACGAGCCGTACCGCCGGGCCGTGCTGGCCGAGGCCCGGGCCCAGGCGCACCGCCTGCTGGCCGGCCACGCGCTGGAGCTGCTCGCCGAGCGCCCGGTGGTCGACCACGTGGCGCGGTTCGGGCTGTCCGACGGCGCACCGGAGGCGTACCGGCAGGTCGGCGGTCTGGCCGACGGGGCGGTGATCGCGGGCACCCTGCGGCCGCCGGTGGGCCGCCACCTGTTCCTGGACCAGGCCGACGGCTCGGGGCCGCTGCTGCTGGACACCCGGCTGCTCACCGGCTGGACGCTCGCGCCCGTCTCCGGCCGTCCGACGTCCGGGGTGGCCCTGGAGGAGCGGGTCCGCCCGCCGGAGCCGGACACCCAGGAGGCGCTCTTCTAAGGCGAATCCGGGCTGGGGTGGTTCCCCGCGAGCCCGGAGGCTGAGGGCTCAGCCCAGCTTGCTGCGCACCCCGCCCGGGCCGGAGCGGGCCCGGCGGGACAGCGGCGGCCGGGACGGGCGGACGTCGGCGCGCGCGGTGGGCTCGCCCTCGGCGGTGCGCCGGGCGAGTGCGGCCCGGGCGGCGGCCAGGGCCACGCGGGTGAGCAGCGGGTCCTCCTGGACGCCGGCGGACCGTTTGGCCGCCTGGCAGTGCGAGCACCAGATCGGGGAGGCGGGCCCGTCCGGGTACGCCATGCTCTCGGGCGGCAGGTAGTGTCCGCCGCACTCGGCGCACTCGAAGACCAGCCTCATCCGGCGATCACCGTCCCGGATCCGTGGCACCGACCGCAGGGCGACCAGAAGGTGTGGATCCTCGGCACCATGCTCCCTTCCTCGTCCCGTTCGACCGTGGCTTCGGTCTTCTGGGTCCCCCCGGACCCGCCGCAACCGGAACAGGACTGAACCTCGGGCATATGCCGTCCTTCCGTAGCGGAGGACCACGGTAGCGCGAATTCCCGGGCGCGGGCGCGGGACCTGACGATCCACCACCCCTCGGAGGAGCGTGCGAATGCCCCACACGCCCCGCTGCACGCCGTGGGGGGCCCCCCCCCCCGGCGGGGGGGGGGGGGGGGGGGGCGGGGGCGCGACGCGGCCCCCCCCACCCCCCCCCCCCCCAACGACAGCGAAACCCACCCGTCCGGTGCG
>NZ_JBHWIO010000156.1:0-8539 GCF_042732075.1 Kitasatospora sp. NPDC059812 | reverse complement strand
CGGGGGGGGGGCGGGCGCGGTGGGGGTCTGGGGGGGGGGGGTGGCGGGGGGGGGCGCCCCCCCCCCCGGGGGGGGCGGGCCCCGGCCGCCGCCCCCCCCCCCCCCCCGCCCCTGCGTCGTTCCCCCGCGAATCGCTCACATGGGCAGGGCTATCCAACGTCATGTGATGTGTGCCATGGTACATGTCACACTCCCCACCGTGTGCACGACGGAGCCGCCCACGAGGCGCCGTCGCCAACGGTCCTCACCACCCCACCGGCCGCACCCCCAATGCGACCGACGACGGCCCGGAGGCCCCCACGTGAGTTCCGCGCGTCTGCTGCGACTCCCGCAGCTGGCAAGGCTGTTAGTACTCGCCCTGACCATGTTCCTGACGATCGGCCTGTTCGCCCCACAGAGCAAGGCCGCCCCCGCCGCCGCCCCCGGCGGCGCGGCCGCCCCCACCACCCACGCCGGACCGGCGCCGCAGCCCGCCGTCGGCGCCCCCGAACGCGGCCACACCGACCGGCAGTTCGCCTCTGCCGACCAGCGGGCCCCGCTCCCGCTCGACACCCGGCCGGCCGAGGCCCGGCCGACCGCCAAGGCCTTCTCCCTCGGCGCGGCGGCCGCCCAGCCCTGCAACGTCGGCGACTTCACCGGCCGGACGGGCGGCGACCTGGTCCAGCACATCAAGGCCGCCGACATCCAGTGCATCAACGGGCTCTTCCAGCTCACCGGCGCGGACGCGAGGGGCGCGTTCCGTGAGGAGCAGATGACCACCGTGGCGTACGCGCTGCGCGACGCGTCCGGCAGCTACCCGGGCGACAACTCGACCTCCGTCGAGCAACTGGTGCTGTACCTGCGCGCCGGGTACTTCGCGCAGTGGTACCACAAGGACGACGTCGGCACCTACGGCACCGCCCTCCAGACGGCGATCCGTTCCGGGCTGGACGCCTTCTTCGGCGGCGCGCACGTGCGGGACGTCGCCGCGGGCAACGCACCCATCCTGGGCGAGGCCGTCACCCTGATCGACAGCGCGCAGGAGAACATCCGCTACCTCCCGGTGGTCAAGCAGCTGCTGAACGACTACAGCAGCGCCACCTGGAACCCGGCCGGCATGGCCTGGGCGGTGAACCCGGTCTTCACGGTGCTGTTCCGCGGCCACCAGGTGACCGGCTTCGACGCGGCGGTCGAGGCCGACCCGAGCGTGCTGGACGCGCTGTCCGGCTTCGCGACCCGCAACAACGACCAGCTCGGTGGCGACTTCGGCGTGCTGGTCTACAACGCGGCCAAGGAGCTGACCCGCTTCCTGAAGGACGCGGCGCTCCAGCCCAAGGTCCGTCCGCTCGCCAAGTCGCTGGTCGCGCAGTCCGCGCCGAACGGTCGCACCGTCTACCAGTGGGCCGCGGTCGCGGACGGGGTCGGCTACTACGACGCCGCCAACTGCGCCTACTACGGCACCTGCAACGCCTCCGACCAGCTCAAGGCGGGCGTGCTGACGGTCAACTACACCTGCAGCCCGAGCATCAAGCTGATCGCCCAGGCGCTGGACAACACCCAGCTGGGCACCGCCTGCACCAGCCTCACCGGCCAGGACGCGTACTTCCACTCGGTGGTGCGCGACAACGGCCCGGTCAAGGACGACAGCAACACCACGATCGAGGTGGTGGTCTTCCACTCCTCCCTGGACTACCAGGTGCTGGCCGCGGCCATCTACGGCATCGACACCAACAACGGCGGCATGTACCTGGAGGGCGACCCGGCCAAGGCCGGCAACCAGCCGCGCTTCCTCTGCTACGAGGCCGAGTGGGCCCGCCCGTCGTTCGAGATCTGGAACCTCAACCACGAGTACACCCACTACCTCGACGGCCGGTTCGACATGTACGGCGACTTCAACGCCGGCATGACCACCCCGACCGTCTGGTGGGTCGAGGGCTTCGCCGAGTACATCTCGTACTCGTACCGCAAGGTGACCAACGACGCCGCCATCGCGGCCGCCGCCCGGCACACCTACAAGCTGAGCGACCTCTTCGACACCGCCTACGGTGACCAGGACCGGGTCTACCGCTGGGGCTACCTCGCCGTCCGCTACATGCTGGAGCAGCACCGCGGCGACCTGGACACCGTCCTCGCCAAGTACCGCGTGGGCGACTGGGCCGGCGCCCGCACCCTGCTCAAGACCACCATCGGCACCCGCTACGACGCCGGCTTCGACAGCTGGCTGACGGCGTGCGCCAACGGCGCCTGCGCCTCCGGCGGAGGCACGCCCACCCAGCCGCAGCTGCCGGAGTGCGCCGGCACCGACATCCGCAAGCTGGACGCCAACTGCGCCCGCAGCAACATCGCGGCGACCACCGGCAACTACGCGCACTTCTACCTCCTGGTGCCGGCCGGCACCAAGCAGGTGAAGGTCACCACGAGCGGCGGCACCGGCAACGGCGACCTCTACTACAACCCGGCCTCCTGGGCGTACACCGACGCCAGCACGGCGCACTCGGCGGGGCCGGACAACTCCGAGACCCTGACGATCACCAACCCGCCGGCCGGCTACGTCTACTTCAGCCTCTACGCCCAGCAGGGCTTCAGCGGGGTGAGCGTCACGAGCGAACTCTGACCGGACGCTCGTCGAGCGACCGAATACGGACAGGTGACCGCCCCGGCGGAGCGCTTCGGCGCCCCGCCGGGGCGGGTCCGTGCCCGCTGGCGGCTAGGGCGGACCGGGCCTATTCGCCGATCCGGACCAGCGCCAGGGTGATGTTGTCCGGCCCGCCGGCCGCGATCGCCGCCTTCCAGAGCTCGAACGCGGCCCTCCCGTCGGCGCGGTCGGAGCCGTCGTGCGGCCGGGCGAGCAATTCGGCCAGCTCCTCCTCCGGCACCGGGTCGGTCAGGCCGTCGCTGCACACCAGGTAGCGGTCGCCGGCGGCCAGCGGTGCGGCGCGCACGTGCGGCTCGACGAAGGTCAGTCCGAGCGAGCCGCCCAGGGTCTGGGTGACCACCGAGGTGGTGCGCCGGCCGGGCGGCAGCGGCGGGCTGTCGTCCACGCTCACCCGGTGCAGCCCGTCCGGGGCGACCTGGTAGACCCGGCTGTCGCCCACGTTGAAGGCCACCGCCCGGCCGGGCAGCAGCACCAGGCCGGCCACCGTGGTGCCCATCGCGGCCAGCTCGGGTTCGCCGGCGGCGGCCGCGTACACCGCCCGGTTGCAGTCCTGGAGTTCCTCCCGGACGGCCTCCTCGCTGTCCAGTCCGGCGCCGTCGGCGGCCAGTCGGCGGGCCACCAGGGCGCTGGCGACCTCGCCGCCGGGGTGGCCGCCCAGGCCGTCCGCCACGGCGACCACGCAGGGCGGGCCGAGCGGGAACAGCAGGGTCTGCGGGTTGCCGGTCACGGTGGCGCAGAGTGTCCACGGCCCGACCGTGAGGCTGTCCTCGTTGTGCTGCCGCACCAGGCCCTCGTGGCTCAGCGCGCTCACCGCGATGTACGTCGCCATCGGTTCGCCGCCCTTCCGGAGCTCCTCCCTCAAGTGTGGGCGGGAATAACGATCCGCACCCGGGTGCTAAGGTGGTTGAAAGTTTAACGATCCGCCCCGAGAACCCCGTGCGCCCCGAGCGCCCGGGCGAGGGGCCGACCTGGAGTGTGGTGAGCAGCATGCAGTTCGGAATCTTCACCGTCGGCGACGTCACCCCCGACCCGACCACCGGCCGCACCCCGAGCGAGCACGAGCGGATCAAGGCCATGGTGGCCATCGCGCGCAAGGCCGAGGAGGTCGGCCTCGACGTCTTCGCGACCGGCGAGCACCACAACCCGCCGTTCGTCCCGTCCTCGCCGACGACCATGCTCGGCTACATCGCCGCGCAGACCGACCGCATCATCCTCTCCACCTCGACCACGCTGATCACCACCAACGACCCGGTGAAGATCGCCGAGGACTTCGCGATGCTCCAGCACCTCGCCGACGGCCGGGTGGACCTCATGATGGGCCGCGGCAACACCGGCCCGGTCTACCCGTGGTTCGGCAAGGACATCCGCCAGGGCATCCCGCTCGCGATCGAGAACTACGCGCTGCTGCACCAGCTCTGGCGCGAGGAGGTGGTGGACTGGCAGGGCCGCTTCCGCACCCCGCTGCAGTCCTTCACCTCCACCCCGCGCCCGCTGGACGGCGTCGCGCCGTTCGTCTGGCACGGCTCGATCCGCAGCCCGGAGATCGCCGAACAGGCCGCCTACTACGGGGACGGCTTCTTCGCGAACAACATCTTCTGGCCCAAGGAGCACTTCCAGAAGCTGATCGAGCTCTACCGCGAGCGCTACGCCCACTACGGCCACGGCACGCCCGAGCAGGCGTACGTCGGCCTCGGCGGGCAGGTGTTCATGCGGCGCAACTCGCAGGACGCGGTGCGGGAGTTCCGCCCGTACTTCGACAACGCGCCGGTGTACGGGCACGGGCCCTCGCTGGAGGAGTTCACCGAGCAGACCCCGCTGACCGTGGGCAGCCCGCAGGAGGTCATCGAGAAGACGCTGGCCTTCCGCGAGTCCTTCGGCGACTACCAGCGCCAGCTGTTCCTGATGGACCACGCCGGCCTGCCGCTGAAGACCGTGCTGGAGCAGCTGGACCTGCTCGGCGAGGAGGTCGTGCCGGTGCTGCGCGAGGAGTTCGCCAGGAACCGCCCGGCCGCGGTGCCGGACGGGCCGACGCACGCCGCGCGGGTCGCGGCCCGCAACGAGGAGTCCGTCGACGGGGAGTCCCTCGGTGGGAAGTCCGTCGGCGGGGAGACCATGGAGGTGGCCAAGTGACCGCGTACCGGCTGGTGGTGGTGAGCGCCGGGCTGAGCAAGCCGTCCTCGACCCGGCTGCTGGCCGACCGTCTCTGTGAATCGACGGTCCGTCAACTATCCGGTGGCGGGCGGCAGGTGGACGTCACGGTGGTCGAACTGCGTGACCTGGCCACGGAGATCGCCCACCACTTCGTCACCGGCTTCCCCGGCGCGGCGCTGCGCGGGGCGATCGACGCGGTGACCGGGGCGGACGCGGTGATCGCGGTGACGCCGATCTTCACCGCCTCCTACAGCGGCCTGTTCAAGTCGTTCTTCGACCTGGTCGACCACGACGCGCTCACCGGCAAGCCGGTGCTGATCGCCGCTACCGGCGGCACGCCCCGGCACTCGCTCGCCCTGGAGCACGCCGTCCGGCCACTGTTCAGCTACCTGCGCGCGGTGGTGGTGCCGACCGCCGTCTACGCGGCCACCGACGACTGGGGCGCGGCGGGGGACGGGCTCACCGACGGCCTCCCGGGCCGGATCGACCGCGCGGCGGGCGAACTGGCGGCCCTGCTGGCCGGCCGCGGCCCGGCGGCGCCGGCGCTGCCCGAACAGGTGGTGCCGTTCGCCGAGCAGCTGGCGGCCCTGCGCGGCTGACAGTCGGGGTGGAAGGGGCGGGCGCGTGACGGCGCGTCCGCCCCTTCCGCGTGCCCACCGGCCGATGGCGCCCCCGAACGGCCTCGGCGGACGGCGCGTCCGGGAGGGCCGTTCGGGGGAGTGCCGCCCGCGCCGAATGGTCCGCTATGGGGTGTAATCGTACGCATGATCAGATGTCCGCTGGTCCGTCACGCCGCTGGTCCGTCACGCCGTCGGCCCGCCCGGTCGGCGGCAGCCACGACACGCTGACCACCGGCCATGAGCGGGACGCCGCCCGGCCTCCCGCGCCACCGTGGAGGAACCCTCGCCATGCAGGCCGAACCGCAAGCCGTGCTCTCCCCGCTGACCAGCGCGGCGGTCTTCCTGGTCCTCACCGTCGAGCCCGGCGGCGAGGACGCCGTCCGCGACCTGCTGCCCGACCTCGCCGGGCTGCGCCGCGCGGTCGGCTTCCGGGCCCCCGAGGGCGGCCTCACCTGCGTCACCGGCATCGGCTCGGACGCCTGGGACCGCCTCTTCGACGGCCCCAGGCCGGCCGGCCTGCACCCCTTCCGGGAGGTGGCCGGCACCCGCCACCGGGCCCCGGCCACCCCCGGCGACCTGCTGCTGCACCTGCGGGCCGCCCGGATGGACCTCTGCTTCGAGCTGGCCGGCCAGCTCACCGGCCGGCTGGCCGGGGCGGCCACCGTGGTGGACTCCGTCCAGGGCTTCAAGTACTTCGACGACCGGGACCTGCTCGGCTTCGTCGACGGCACCGAGAACCCCGAGGGCCGGGCCGCCGAGACCGCCGCCGTGGTCGGCGCCGAGGACCAGGCCTTCACCGGCGGCAGCTACGTCATCGTCCAGAAGTACCTGCACGACCTGGACGCGTGGAACGCGCTGAGCGTCGAGGACCAGGAACGGGCGGTCGGCCGCACCAAGCTCACCGACATCGAGTTCGACGACGACGCCAAACCGGCCGACTCGCACGTCGCGCTCAGCACCGTGACCGGGCCTGGCGGCGAGCAGCGGCAGATCGTCCGCTACAACATGGCCTTCGGCTCGTTCGACCGCGGCGGCGAGTTCGGCACCTACTTCATCGGCTACGCCCGCGATCCCGAGGTGACCGAGGAGATGCTGCGCAACATGTTCGTGGGCCGCCCGCCCGGTACCACCGACCGGCTGCTCGACTTCTCCACGGCCGTCACCGGCTCGCTGTTCTTCGTCCCGACCGCCGACTTCCTCGACGCCCCGCCGCCCGCGCCGTCGGCGCCCCCGGTGCGGTCGGCGCCGCCCGCTCCGCCCGCGCCGAGTGCTCCCCCCGCGACCGGCTCGCTCGGCATCGGCAGCCTGCGCGGCACGCCCTGAACCGGACCTCCCGACAAGGACCCGCACCATGAACAACCTGCACCGCGACCTCGCCCCCGTCTCCGCCGCAGCCTGGGCGGAGATCGAGGAGGAGGCCCGCCAGACCTTCAAGCTCCACATCGCCGGCCGCCGCGTGGTCGACCTGAACGGCCCCGACGGCTCCACCCTCGCCGCCGTCGGCACCGGCCACCTGACCGGCATCGAACCGCCCGCCGACGGCGTCCAGGCCCACGCCCGCGCCGCCCAGCCGGTGGTCGAGCTGCGCGTCCCCTTCACCGTCCGCCGCGAGGCCGTCGACGACGTCGAGCGCGGCTCCCGCGACTCCGACTGGCAGCCGGTGAAGGACGCCGCCCGCACCATCGCCCTCGCCGAGGACCGCGCCGTCTTCGAGGGCTACCGCGCCGCCGCCATCGAGGGCATCCGGGCCGGCTCCACCAACCCGCCGGTCCGGCTCCCCGAGGACGTCCGCGAGTACCCCGAGGCCGTCAGCCGCGCCCTCACCGCGCTGCGCCTGGCCGGCGTCGGCGGCCCCTACTCGCTCCTGCTCGGCGCGGACACCTTCACCGCCGTCAACGAGACCAGCGACCACGGCTACCCCGTCCACAACCACCTCGCCCGCCTCCTCGACGGGGACATCATCTGGGCCCCCGCCATCGAGGGCGCCCTCCTCCTCTCCACCCGGGGCGGCGACTTCGAACTCTTCCTCGGCCAGGACGTCTCCGTCGGCTACCTCTCCCACGACGCCGACACCGTGCGGCTCTACCTCCAGGAGTCCCTCACCTTCCGCGTCTACACGGGGGAGGCCGCCGTGGTGCTGGCCGCCTGAGGGCGCTGAGGGCGCCCTGAGGCCCAGCGCACACCGGGAAGGGTACTGAGTTCCTTTACCAGGGGTACTGAGTGCCGTATCCTCTTCGTGGAGCCTCCGACACCAGTCGAAGAGCGCCGACACGGTATGCCGGTCCAGGTGGCGCTCACGGCGCGCAGGGCGCGGTCGGGCCGGGATTGGCACTCAGTACCCTCGGCATGACGTGAGGCCATCGACCAGTGCGACCGTGACAGGAGAACCACTCATGAGCTTGAGGATCGTCGTCTGTGTGAAGTACGTGCCGGACGCGACGGGTGACCGTCGGTTCGCGGACGACCACACCACCGACCGGGAGGGTGTGGACGGCCTTCTGTCGGAGCTCGACGAGTACGGCGTGGAGCAGGCGCTGCGGATCGCGGCGGCGAACGAGGGCGCCGAGGTGACGGTGCTGACGGTCGGGCCGGACGATGCGAAGGACGCGCTGCGCAAGGCGCTGTCGATGGGTGCGGACAAGGCCGTGCACGTGAACGACGAGGACATCCACGGGTCGGATGTGATCGGGACGTCGGCGGTGCTGGCGAAGGCGCTGGAGAAGACCGGGTTCGACCTGGTGATCGGTGGGATGGCGTCGACGGACGGTTCGATGGGTGTGCTGCCGGCGCTGCTGGCGGAGCGGCTGGGCGTGGCGCAGGTGACGCTGCTGTCCGAGGTGTCGGTCGAGGGCGGTGTGGTGCGGGGCCGTCGTGACGGTGACGCGGCGACCGAGCTGGTCGAGGCGGCGCTGCCGGCGGTGGTGTCGGTGACGGACCAGTCGGGTGAGGCCCGGTACCCGTCGTTCAAGGGGATCATGGCGGCGAAGAAGAAGCCGGTCCAGTCGCTGGACCTGGACGATCTGGGCATCGAGGCCGACGAGGTCGGTCTGGCGGGTGCGTGGACGGCGGTGGAGTCGGTGGCGGCGCGTCCGGCGCGGACCGCGGGCACGGTCGTCAAGGACGAGGGCGAGGG
>NZ_JBHWIO010000155.1:5145-9429 GCF_042732075.1 Kitasatospora sp. NPDC059812 | reverse complement strand
GACGGCGGGCGGGGGCCCGGTGCCGACGGCGGGCGGGGGCCCGGTGCCGACGGCGGGCGGGGGCCCGGTGCCGACGGCGGGCGGGGGCCCGGTGCCGACGGCGGGCGGGGGCCCGGTGCGGGTGCGGGGCAGCAAGAACCAGCCGGCCAGGATGCCCAGCACCCCGATCGGCACGTTGATCCAGAACACCCACCGCCAGGAGGCGTGCTCCACCAGCAGCCCGCCGAGGCTGGGGCCCAGCGCCAGACCGAGCCCCTGGGCCGCCGCCTGGATGCCGAGCGCGCGCCGCATCGCGTGCTCCGGGACGCCGCGCGCCACCAGGGCGACGCTGTTGGCCTGCATCATCGCGCCGCCGACGGCCTGGACGGCCCGGCAGGCGACCAGCACGCCGAGGCTGCCGGCGTATCCGGCGCCGAGTGAGGCCAGGGCGAAGACGGCGAAGCCGCCGAGGTACATGGTCTTGCGGCCGATGAGGTCGGAGAGCCAGCCGACCGGGGCGAGCAGGGCGACCAGTACCAGGAGGTAGGCGAGGGCGACCCATTCGACGGCCGCGAAGCCGGCGTCGAAGTGCCGGCCGAGGGCCGGGAAGACGAGGGCGGTGACGCTGGCGGTGAGCTGGCCGAGGAAGGCCCCGAGGCAGACGGTGCCGACGGCCAGCCAGTGGGCGTGACGCCAGCCCGCTATGCCGCGGGGCCGGGGCCGCTCGGTGAGCAGCCGCGCGGCAAGGGCGGTGGCGTTCATGCCACAAATATATCGGATGCAGATATGTTCTTTCTACGACTTGCTCGCCTTCCGACGGGATCCCGGGGAGTTCCACGGAGCTCCAAGGGGATCCGCAGACTTCCACCGAGCTCCGCAGAGCTCCGGGAGGCCCCCGCTCGACGGTGGACAACCCGCCGGACCGGCCCGCACCAGGCGATACGCTGTCCGCCATGCCGTCGTCACCACACGTCCCCGACCCCGCCACCGAAACCCCCGAAACGGCGGTCGACCACGCCCGGCGGCTCACCGACACCGTCACCCGCCTGCGCCGCGCCCTGCGCAGCAGCATCCGCACCGACTACCCGTGGGAGTCCCTGCCCATGGCGCAGGTCGAACTCCTCCAGACCCTCGCCGCCGCACCCCTGCGGGTCGGCGAACTCGCCGCCCGGCAGCGGCTCGCCCCCAACACCGTCAGCGGACTGATCGGCAAGCTCCTCGACGCCGGATTCGTCGACCGCCAGGCCGACCCCGGCGACCGCCGCACCGCCCGCATCGCCCTCACCCCGGCCGGCCGGCGCCAGCTCGACGACTGGCAGCGCGCCCACGAGCGCCGCATCGCCACCGCCCTCGACACCCTCGACCCCACCGACCGCGACGCCGTCGTCCACGCCCTGCCCGCCCTCGAACAGCTCGCCCGCGCCCTCGCCGAGGCCGGCCAGGGCCCCGACCAGGCCTGAACCCCGGCCGGGCCTGGCCCCTGACCGGGCCCAACCCGGGGCCGAACCCCGGTCAGCGCCCCCGGACGCCTGCAAAACCGCTGGTCACCGACCCGTACGGACCGCTACCGTCCCCGGCATGAGCACAGCACAGGTACTGATCGAGCCCTGGACGGACGCCGACCTCGCACTGCTGCGCCGGGTCAACACCCCGGAGATGAAGAAGCACGTCGGCGGCCCGGAGACCGAGGAACAACTCCTCGTCCGGCACCGGCGCTACCTCGACTTCGTCCCGTCCGGCCTGGGCTGCATGTACCGGATCGTGCTGCTCCCCGAGGGCGAGGCCGTCGGAACCGTCGGCTACGGCACCCGCACCTGGGAGGGCGAGACCGTCCACGAGATGGGGTGGAACGTCCTGCCCGGCCACCAGGGGCGGGGCATCGCCGTCGCCGCCACCCGCGCCGCCGTCGCGGCCGCCCGCCGCGAAGCCGCCCACCGCCACCTGCACGCCTTCCCCTCGGTGGACAACCCGGCCTCCAACGCGGTCTGCGCGAAGGCCGGGTTCAACCTCGTCGGCGAAACGGACTTCGAGTTCCCGCCCGGGCGGTTCATGCGCAGCCACAACTGGCGGGTGGACCTGCGGGCGGCGGCGGGCTGAGCCGCGCCGCCGCCCGGGCGAACGCGTCAGAACAGCGTGCCGCTCTCCAGCTCCAGCAGCCGGCGCTTGCAGTCCACGCCCGCCGCGAAGCCGGTCAGCGAACCGTTGGCGCCCATGACGCGGTGGCAGGGGCGGACGATGAGCAGCGGATTGGCGCCCACCGCGCCGCCGACCGCCCGCACCGCGCGCGGCGACTCCCCCGCCAGATCGGCGAGTTGGCCGTAGGTGACGGTCTCGCCGTACGGGATCTCGTCCAGGGCGGCCCAGATCCGCCGGCGGAACTCGGTGCCCACCGGGGCGAGCGGGAGGTCGAAGGAGGTGCGCTCGCCCGCGAAGTAGGCGGTCAGCTGGGCGACCGGCTCGGCGAGCGCCTCCGGGTCGAGGACCCAGTCGTCGGCGGGCTCGGGCAGCGCGTACTTCTGCCCGGGCGCGGTCACGGTGGCCAGCGCCGCCGCGCCGCCGCCCTCGGGCAGGACGCCGGACAGCAGCAGCCGGCCGAACGGGCTCTCCATGGTGGTGTAGACGGTGGTACTCATGCCTCTGCCTTCTCCGTTCCAGTGCTGGCGCTCGCGGGCCCGGCCCACAGCCGGTGCACGGCGTAGGAGCGCCACGGGGCCCACGCCTCGGCCGCGCGGGCGGCGCTCTTCGGGTCGCCGGGGGCGCCGAGCCGGACGAGGCCGTGCTTGACGCCCACATCGCCCGGGAGGAAGACGTCGGGGTCGGCGAGGGCCCGCATCCTCAGGTAGCCGACGGTCCAGGGGCCGATGCCGGGCAGGGCCAGCAGCCGGGCCGCGGACTCCTCCCGGTCCACCCCGCCGTCGAGTCGCACCGACCCCTCGGCCAGGGCCGCGCACAGACCGGTGAGCGCGCGGCGGCGGGCGGCGGGCATCGCGAAGTCCTCCGGGTCGGCGGTGGCCAGCACCGCCGCCGTCGGGAACAGCAGCCGCAGGCCGCCGCTCGGCTCGGGCAGCGCGGCGCCGTACTTCTCGGTCAGCCGGCCGGCCAGCGTACGGGCGGCGCCGACCGTGATCTGCTGGCCGAGCACCGCACGGACGGCCAGCTCGTGCGGGTCCACGTGACCGGGCGAGCGCAGGCCGGGGCGTTCCCGGACCAGGGGGCCGAGCACGGGGTCGGCGCCGAGCTGCTCGTCGACCGCGTCCGGGTCGGCGTCCAGGTCGAACAGGCCGCGCAGGCGCTGGACGGCGGTCGGGAGGTCGCGCAGGTCCGCGAGCAGCAGGCGGCAGTCGAGCCAGCCGCGGGTGCGCGGTTCGCCCGGCGCCAGCCCGTCGACCTCGGCGATGCCGTGCCCGTACGGGAGCGCCAGGGTGCGCCGGTAGGTGCGGACGCCGGAGCGCGGACCGGGGACGACCTCCTCCACGCCGGGGACGGCACGCAGAGCGAGGAAGTCGATCAGGTGGTCGCTGTCGAGCGCGCCGCGGTAGGCCAGGCGCAGGGTGAGGCCGCCGGCCGGCGTCGCGACGCGGCGACCGGCCACGACCTCGGCGCGCAGACCGCTGGGGGTGCGGTCGTAGACCTCGCGGACGGTGTCGTTGAACTGCCGCACCGAGGCGAAGCCGGCGGCGAACGCGATGTCGGTGACCGGGAGTTCGGTCGTCTGCAGCAGCAGGCGGGCGGTCTGGGCGCGGCGGGCGCGGGCCAGCGCGATCGGGCCGGCGCCCAGCTCCGCGATGAGCTGGCGCTGGAGCTGGCGGGAGCTGTAGCCGAGGCGGCTGGCCAGGCCCGCGACGCCCTCGCGGTCCACCACGCCGTCGCCGATCAGGCGCATCGCGCGACCGACCAGGTCGGCGCGGTGGTTCCACTCCGGGGAGCCCGGCACGGAGTCGGGGCGGCAGCGGCGGCAGGCCCGGAAGCCGGCCCCCTGGGCGGCCGCGGCGCTGGGGTAGAAGACGCAGTTGACGCGCTTGGGGGTCACGGCGGGGCAGCTCGGTCGGCAGTAGATGCCGGTGGAGGTGACGGCCGTGAAGAAGACGCCGTCGAAGCGGGCGTCTCGGCTGTCCACGGCTCGGTACCGGATGTCGTCGTCGATCACGCTGTCCAGTCTGCGGCACTGGGGCGGGGGGTGACTGGCGGAAATCGGACATGGCCGTTGGGGGGGGGGGGGCGGGCGCGGGGCGCGGGGGGGGGCGGGGGGGGGGGGGGGCGGCGACCGCGCCGCGCGCGCGCCCCCAACCCCCACACACGCCCCGC
>NZ_JBHWIO010000155.1:0-5135 GCF_042732075.1 Kitasatospora sp. NPDC059812 | reverse complement strand
TCGCGGAATTAGTGTTTTTGTTTTATTTGGGTGTTATTGTATTTTTTTTAATGGCGCCGCAACCCCCCCCCCCCCCCCCCCCCCCCCCCCCCCCCCCCCCGGCCCGGGCGCCCCCACGCCGGGGGCCCACGCCGGGGGCCCACGCCGGAGGCCCCACACCGGAGGCCCCACACCGAGAGACCCACACCCGGAGACCCGCGCTGGGACGCCCGCACCGGAGAGCCCGCCCCGAGGCCACCCCGGGGGAAGACCGCACCGCGCCGCAGCGCTCGGCGCACGTGCGCGTTGCTCGCGGTCTGGCCGTCGGCCAGGGCGGCTCGCCGCCCTCGGTGACCCGGGTTTCACCGTGGACGACGCCACCGCAGTGGCCCTGAAGCACTTCCGGCTGCCGGCCCGCCCGGCCTCAGCCGAGCCGGGTGGCCCGGGCGGAGGCCGGCCGCGGCCCCCTGATTTCCTGGTCGGCTTTCCTTGTCGGCTTTCCTGGTCAGCGCTTCACGGAGCCTCCCGCGGCGCGCATCGACTTGGAGAGCGACTTCCACTTCTTCGCCCGGGCCGAGGCCAGTCGGGCGTCCGAGCGGGAGGCGATCCACTCGTTCTCGCGCTGGAGCTTGAGGTAGCTGTCCATCCGGCGCTGTGGCAGGGTGCCGTCGGCGAGCGCCGCCTGCACCGCGCAGCCGGGCTCGGTGTGGTGGCCGCAGTCGTGGAAGCGGCACTCCTCGGCCAGTCCGGCGATGTCGGCGAAGGCCAGGTCCACGCCCTCGCCACCGTAGAGGCCGACCTCGCGCAGCCCGGGGGTGTCGATGAGCACACCCCCGCCGGGCAGCGGGATCAGTTCACGGGTGGTCGTGGTGTGGCGGCCCTTCTGGTCGACCGAGCGGGCCTCCTGGACGGCCATCGCCGTGACGCCAGCGAGCGCGTTGGTGAGCGTGGACTTGCCGACGCCGGACTGGCCGATCACGGCCGTGGTGCCGGGCGCGCAGGCGCGCAGCACGTCCATGCCCTCGCCCGTCCCGGCGCTGACCACGAGCACGGTGACACCGGGCGCGACCGCCTCGACGTCGGCGCGGATGAACTCGGCGTCGTCCACCAGGTCGGCCTTGGTGAGGACGACCAGGGGGTCGGCGCCGGACTCCCAGGCCAGGGCCAGGAAGCGCTCTATCCGGCCGAGGTCCGGATCCGCGGCGAGTGAGGCGGCGATCAGGACGGTGTCGACGTTGGCGGCGAGCACCTGGCCGTCGGAGCGCTTGCCGGCCACCTTGCGGATGATCGCGGTCGAGCGGGGCAGCAGTGCGGTGACGGCGGCCATCGGCTGGGCGTGGAGGTCCACGGCGGCCCAGTCGCCGGTGCACGGGCAGTTGATCATGTCGGCGTCGCCGCCCGGGCGGGTGTCGAGCCGGACGGTGCGCGGCTCGCCCGTCTCCGGATCGGCGAGCACGGCGTCGCACTGGCCGCGGTCGACCCGGACGATCCGGGCCGGGATCAGCCCGGCCTCGGCGAGCGGGGTGAAGAGTTCGGCGAGCTCGGGCGTCCAGCCGTAACCGGACAGCGGCAGCTCGTCAGAGGGGGAGGTGGAGGGGAACGACGAAGTGGAGGCAGCGTTGAACAACGCGGTGGGCCCTTCGGGAGGAGATGATCCCGGCGGGCTGCGGCTGGCGCGGAAAGGGTCAGCCGGCGGCCGGGAAGAGGAGGTGAACGCGAGTACTGCCCAAGGCAGCTATCGGGGCGACAACGACCACGGGGTTCACCTCCTGCTCTCTACTCCTCGGGCGGCCGTGAAGGCCCCCGATCTGGACGGGACAAACGCTAGCTGGTGGGGGTGGCGGGGCCAACTGGTTTTTGACCTGCGGAAACGCGGTGAAGGGATCCACAAGGGACCAACATTGGACCTACAAAAGTGCGGGCCCGCGCCCAGGAACCCGCCGGAGCCGACTACCCGCCGTACCGGTGCTTGAGGTTCGGGTCGTCCAGCCACCAGGGCCGCATCCCGGCCTCCTCCTCGGCCGGCAGCCCCGCCGCCTGCGCCTGCGCCGCGGCCTCCTCGAAACGGGCGTCCAGTTCGGCGTCCACCGCCTTGATCTCCTCCCGCCCCTGCACCACCATCCGCCGCACCAGCGCGGCCAGGAACGGCAGCCCGACCAGGTCGCCCAGCACCCAGAGCATGTTGCCGCCCCAGGTCTGGTCCTGCGCCAGGCTCGGCCCCCACGGCCGCCCGAGCGCCACGTAGTAGTGCTCGGCGACCAGGTGGCCGCCGTAGATCAGCACCAGCCCGAGCCCCGCGTCGAAGATCACCTCGGCGAAGGTGATGAACAGCCCGACCAGGTGCGGGTACTCGCGCCCGACCGGGTCGATCTGCAGCCGCGGCCAGAAGTACGCCAGCCCGAGCAGCACCAGCGCCAGGTGTAGCAGCACGTTCCCGAACGCGCTGGACACCGACTCCTCGTACCAGGGCGTGAAGTAGAGCAGCCACGGCGGGGCCATCAGCAGCGCGGTGGAGACGGCCGGGAACATCAGCACCTTGGACGGCCGGCTGCGCAGCGCCCGCAGGATGCGCTCGCGCCGGGCCGGCGGCGCGGCCGCGACCAGCAGCGAGACCGGCGCGCCGAGGGCGAGCAGCAGCGGGACGAGCATCAGCAGCAGCACGACCTGGACGGCCCGGTCGGTGAACAGGATCCGCTCGTACACGCCGAGGCCGGAGCAGGTGCACCAGATCCACAGCAGCAGCCCGCCCAGGAAGGCGGCGGTGCGGGAGGGCTGCCAGCGCTCGCCGCCGGCCCGGTGGACGGTGCGCACCGCGGCCAGGTACCAGCCGCCGAGCAGCACGGAGAGGGTGAGCACCAGCGGTTCGGCCGTCCACGCGGTGGCCAGGTCGGACCACTGCCAGGGCGGTGGTCCGCTGTAGGCGAGCACTCGCACCGCGCCGTCCATCCGTCCGCCCACCTCGTTCGCGCCCTGCCGCCGCCGGCGCCGTCCGGCGGTCCGTCGGGCGCCGCGGACCGGACCGCGGCGCCCCGGCCATGATGGCCTCCCGGCCGGGGCCCGCCGCGCCCGGGGCCCGCCTCTATACCTGCGCCTGAACAAAGCTTTACCGAGCCCGGAAAAAGCTTTGCCCAGGCAAAGTTCCGGCCTCGACGGCCCCCGGACCGCAACCGGCGCAGGGCCGTGTTCGTCTGGCAGGATGCACCGTCGGCGATACCGGCCACGCGGGTGATGACAAGGGGAAGACAAGGGTGCAAGGCACTGCACGCGGCGAGGGCCGCCGGCTGGCGGCGCGCCACCGCAACATCGAGCTGGGCCTGCTGGCGCTCGCGGTGGCCGTCTGTCTGGCGGGGCACATCGACGCCGATCTGGCACTGACCGGCAAGATGCCGCCCGGGCTGCTGGTCCACGGCCTGGCGCTGGGCGGACTGGCCGGGGCGGCGCACCTGGCGGTGCGGCGGTTCGCCCCGTACGCGGATCCGCTGATCCTGCCGCTGGGCGTCTTCCTGACCGGCTTCGGGCTGATGCTGCTGGACCGGCTGGACATCTCCTACGCGGCGGCGCACGCCAAGAAGGGCGACTACCAGAAGCTCCCGGCCGCGCCCTCGCAGCTGATGTGGGTGTTCGTCTCGGTCGCGGTGGCGATCGCGCTGATCGCGCTGATCAAGCACCACAGGTTCTTCCAGCGGTACGTGTACCTGCTGATGACGGGGGCGCTGATCCTGCTGGCGGCGCCCGCGTTCTTCCCGGGCCGGCCGGAGGACTTCGGCGCCAAGCGCTGGATCCGCCTGTTCGGGCTCTCCTTCGAGCCGGACGAGTTCGTGAAGGTCGCGATCACGATCTTCTTCGCCGGCTATCTGATGGCCTCCCGGGACGCGCTCGCGCTGGCCGGCCGGAAGATCTGGGGGATGACCCTGCCGCGCGGGCGGCACGTCGGCCCGGTGCTGGCGATCTGGGTGGTCAGCCTGCTGGTGCTGGTCTTCGAGCGCGACCTCGGCACCTCGCTGATCTTCTTCGGCGTCTTCGTCGTGATGCTGTACGCGGCGACCGAGCGCACCAGCTGGGTGGTGCTCGGCCTGCTGATGGCGGTCGGCGGCGCGGCCGTGGTCGGCACCGTGGAGCCGCACGTGCACGGGCGCGTCGAGGCCTGGCTGCACCCGCTCGACATCTACAAGGAGCACCACGACCCGGCGATCATCTCCGACCAGCCCGCCGAGGCGCTGTTCAGCCTGGGCACCGGGCACCTGACCGGGACGGGCCTGGGCTCGGGGCGGCCGTGGCTGATCGGCTTCGCCGGGCGCAGCGACTTCGTCTTCACCACGATCGGCGAGGAGCTGGGCCTGGCCGGGGTGACGGCGGTGCTGCTGGTGTACCTGCTGCTGGTCCAGCGCGGGCTGCGGACGGCGGTCGGGCTGACCGACCCGTTCGGCAAGCTGCTGGCGACGGGGCTGTCGACGGCGCTGGCGCTGCAGGTGTTCGTGGTGGTCGGCGGGGTGAGCGGGCTGGTGCCGCTGACCGGCAAGGCGCTGCCGTTCCTGGCGGCGGGCGGCTCGTCGCTGCTGGCGAACTGGCTGATCGTGGCGCTGCTGATCAAGCTGAGCGACTCGGCCGGGCGCACGGCGCTGGAACCGGCGCCGCCGAGCCCCGATCCGCTCCCGGCGCAGGCCGGGCCGGCGGGCCGGGCGGCGGCCCCGGGCGGTCCGGCCGCGGTGGATCCGGGCCCGAACCCGAACCCGACCGCGCCGAGCGGCCCGAACCCGACGGCCCCGGAGCTGACGCTCCCACGCCCGGCCGCCCCGGGCCCGGATCCGGACCGGACCGAGGTCAACCCGGCCGCCCCGCACCCCCCGGCCGGGCAGTCCCCGTACGGGTACCACCCGGCCCCGCAGTCCCCCTTCCCGCCGAACCCGTCCACCGCCTGACCGTCCGCCGCCTGACCGTCCGCCGGCCGCCCTCCGGGCAACGGCGAGCCGACGCCAGGAGAAGAACGGCGCCAGGAGACGAACGGACGTCAGGAGACGGCCGGCGTCGGGAGACGAACCGACGCACAGGGCCTCCCCCCCCGGGTGGGGGGGGGGGCCGGGGGGGGCCCCCCCGGCGGCCCCGCCCCCCCCCCGGCCGGGGGGGGGGGGGGTGTTTAGAAAAAAAAAAACCACCCC
>NZ_JBHWIO010000154.1:9025-9432 GCF_042732075.1 Kitasatospora sp. NPDC059812 | reverse complement strand
TGTGTGTGTGTCTCTCACTCAGAGCGCGCGCGCCACCCCCACACCCACCCCCCCCCCCCGCGCCCGCCCCCCCGCCCCCCCCCCCCCCCCCCCCCCCCCCGCGCCCCAGCCGGACTGGGCGCGCAGAATATGACGACCGGTCTACATAGTTGTGTGCACGGCGAGCGGCGCCTCCGCCCCTCCGATGCGCACAGGAAGTCGGCCTGATCGACTTCCTGTGCGGAATCCACCGTGCGCAGCGCAGAATATGACGGTCGGTCTACATATTCAGTGCGCGGCAGGCGTGAGCGCCCTCCCCCACGCGCAGGAAGTCGGCCTGGGGGACTTACGGCGCCCTGGCCCCCCCGCGGGGGGGGGGGGGGGGCGCGGCAAATTGCGGCGTGGTGGTTTACACAAAAGGCCCCGCC